>CAZAIE010000790.1:0-4082 GCA_964485035.1 uncultured Myxococcaceae bacterium
GGAGATGACCGGGCAGGAGGTCCCGGGGGGCGCGTCGATCACCAGGGTGCGGTCGTCGGGGGCGGCCGCCAGCACCGCGCGGATGGCCGGCGGCGCCATCGCCTCGCCCACCGAGAGCCGGCCGTGCACGAAGCCGAGCGCCCCGGCGCTGCCGGTCTCCACCCGACCGATGGGACGGTCCACCTCGCGCAGCGCCCCCGAGGGGCAGGCCAGGGTGCAGCCGCCGCACGAGTGGCAGAGCTTGGGGAAGGTGAGCACCTTCTTCGGGAGCGCGAGGATGGCCGAGTGCCGGCAGGCGCGGCCGCACGCCCCGCACAGAGTGCACTTCGTCGGGTCGACCTCGGGGACCCGCACGCACACGTCGCGCGAGGAGGTGAGGGCTGGCGAGAGGAAGAGGTGGCCGTTGGGCTCCTCCACGTCGCAGTCCACGTAGGTCGTCGGCAGGCCGGCCTCGGCGAGCACGGTGGCGAGGTTGGTGGCGAGCGTGGTCTTGCCGGTTCCGCCCTTGCCGCTGGCCACGGCGAGGCGCAGCGGGCGCGTCGGGGCGTTCATGGGAGCTCCGCGGCGTCGACGGGCACCCACGGGCAGGCCGACTTCACGTCCAGCAGCACCGAGCCGTCCTGCGCGTCCAGCCCCTCGACGAGGAGGCCATCGTCGCGCAGTTCGACGACCGCGACCTCGCTGACGCCGATGGGGTTGGGTCGTGTGCAGCTGCGCAGGGAGAAGACCCCGCGCGCCGGTCGCCGGGGGTCGCCGCGCGGGTGGATCTGCAGGCAGCGCCGGTGCTGGTGGGTGAGGCCGTGCATCCAGTAGAGCACCTGCACGCGGTCGCCCGCGGCGAGGCCGAGGAGGGCCCCGCGGTAGGGCGCGGCCACCTCGACGAGCGAGTGCGCGCCGCGCGCGCGGATGACCCCCAGGGGCTTCACGTCGAGTCCAAGCATCGTCACCTCAACCGGCCTTCTCGCTGGTGGACCAGCGCGAGCGTGCCCACCCTCGCGCCCACGTGGCGCGAGACGGCGGGGCACTTCACCTTGAACAGGAAGAACAGCTCGCCCAGGGCTCCCAGCAGGGTCTCGAAGTTGCCCTGCCCCTTGGCGAGCACCAGATCCGCCTCGAGGAAGCGGCGGTGCAGCTCGGGCCGGCACTCCGCGAGCACCGTCCCGGGGGCGTCGGAGCCGTTGTCCACGACCTCCACCAGCTCCAAGAGGCCAGCCTCGCGGGCGTCGGCCAGCGTCACGTCGTTGAGCACCGGACCGCCGCGGACGACCACCGTCACCCGGCGGGGTCCGAGGGCCTCGACCAGCAGCCGGTCCACCACCAGCTCGCCGGCGTTGTCGGCCAGGTAGAGGATGGTTCGCGCCCGGGACACGGCGGCGATCAGCGCGGCCTCGTCTCCCCAGAGCGGCGTCGCGGGCGCGGCGCGGAGCTGCGAGGCGATCTGCTCCTCGTCCACGGTCCCCGGCGCGCCGACGTCGAAGGCGTTGGCGGCCACCGCGCAGCGGGCGGCGGCGAGCAGCGGCTCCGGCGCGCGGGCGACCGCCTCCGCGAGTTCGGGGAGGAGCGCTCGGCAGGCGGCGTCGAAGCGGCGCTTGGTGTCCCAGTAGGGGTCGGTCACGCCCGCCCGTTCGCGGAGCCGGCGCTGGACACGCTGCGCGAGCTGGGGCGGGGACAGGCCCAGGTCGGCGGCGGCGAGCTCGGCGAGGACCTCGCGGCCGAGCTGCTCCTGCTCCCCGCTGTCGCTGGTCACGAACCGGACCGCGTCCAGCCCCTGGCGCACGAGGCAGGGCAGGCAGTCCAGGGCGGTGGGCATCCCGGCGCGCGGGCTCATCCGTTGCCCTCCAAAAGCGCGCCGAGCGCCTCCGGGGGGACCGAGCCTAAAAAGACCTGGTTCCCGACCAGGAAGGCGGGCGTGCCGGTGAGCCCCTGGCGGCGGGCCTCCTCCACGTCGGCCCGGACGGCGGGGGCAGCGGTGTGGGCGTCCAGGCAGCGCTTGAAGGCCACGCGGTCGAGGCCCAGCTGCACGGCCAGCCGCTCCGGGTCGAGGTCCTGCGCGCGCGTGGCTTCCTGTGAGGCGAAGAGGGCGTCGTTCATCTCCCAGAAGCGCCCCTGCAGCCCGGCACACTCCGCGGCCTCGGCGAAGCGGCACGCGTAGGGGTGGAACGGCCGGTCGAGGTCGGGGTGGCAGGCGTGGTCCAGCGGGAGGTGCCGGTGCACCAGGCGGAGCCGGTCCGGGTGCTGCGCGGCCAGCAGCCGCATCGCCTTGTGCGCCGCCCGGCAGTGCGGGCACTGGTAGTCGGAGAACTCCACCACCGTGACCGTCGCCCCGGCCCCGCCGATCCAGTGGTGGCCCTCGGAGGTCGTCCCGCGCGCGAGCTGAGGGAGGTCGTGCCACCCCGCCGTCGTCCAGTACGCGGGCACGGTGAGCTCCAGCGCCGTGAGCGCGACCAGCCCCGCGGCCACGAGGGCGCCGGTCGCCCCGGGGCGCTGCCGGAGCGCCGCGAGGTCGCGCCGCAGCAGCTCCCACACCGGAGCGTGCTCGCTGCGCGCGCGCACGAGGGCCAGGGCGAGGAGCAGGCCGTTGAGGGCGTAGGAGGCCATGCAGAAGAGGCACAGCGAGTCGATGCGCAGGGCCGAGATGGCTGCCAGGACCGCCGAGGTGACCACGGCGAAGGAGGTCAGCCCGAGCTGCAGGCCGGCTGCCCAGCCCGGGTGCGGCCGGCGGCGGCTCACGCCGGTCAGGGCGAGGCCTCCCATGACCAGGTAGCCCAGCACGCCCCAGACCGAGACGGGCAGCCCGGCGAAGACCGAGAAGGGCGACTGCGCCACCGTCTCGCAGTTGACGCCCTCGCTCACGGCGCACACCGAGTGGAAGGTCGGGTCGGTGTGCACCAGCACGTGGATGCGAGTCAGCTCGGCCGAGACCGCGAGCCCGGCGAGGCAGGCGAGGGCCTGCGCGAGCTCCAGCCGGCGCCGGCTAGTCGTTGGCGAGGGGGTGGGAGGGGGCGAGGTCATGGCGCCGTCCGTCATGCCTCCCGAGCCTGGTCCAGCAGCCCCTGCGCGATGCGGCCGAAGGCCCGCGCCGGCTCGGAGTCGGGCTGCGAGAGCACGATGGGGGTGCCGCCGTCGCCGGAGGTCACCACCCGAGCGTCGATGGGCACCGAGCCCAGGAAGGGCACCCCCATCTCCTGGGCCATGACCCGTCCGCCGTCGGCCCCGAAGATGCGGACCACCTCGCCGCACCGGGGGCAGGAGAACCCGCTCATGTTCTCCAGCACGCCCAGGACGGGCAGCTGGACCTGCCGGCAGAAGCCGATGCACCGGCGAACGTCCTGCACGGCCAGCTCCTGGGGCGTGGTGACGACCACCGCGCCGTCGGCCTCGCCCAGGAGCTGCACCACGGCCAGGGGCTCGTCGCCGGTCCCGGGCGGGGAGTCGACGATGAGGTAGTCGAGCTCGCCCCACTCGACGTCCTGGAGGAACTGCTTGATCGCCCCGTACTTCATCGGCCCGCGCCAGATGACCGCGTCGTCCCGCTCCCGGAGGAAAAAGCCGATGGACATCACCGCCAGCGAGCCCGCGCCGCAGGGCAGGGTGACGGGGACCAGGGCGTGCTCCTGGCCGGCGAGCTGCTGACCCTGGAGGTGCAGCAGCCGCGGGACGCTGGGGCCGTGGAGGTCGACGTCCATGAGCCCCACGCGCCGGCCGCTGGCGGCCAGGGCGGTGGCGAGGTTCACGGCCACCGTGCTCTTGCCCACTCCTCCCTTGCCGGAGAGGACCAGCACCTTGTGGCGGATGCGGCAGGTGCGGGAGAGCAGCCGCTGGCGCTCGGCGAAGGCGGTCTCCGACTCCTCGGGCTTGCGGGTGTGGGCGGCGCACCCCGCGTCCTGGCAGGTGCTGCAGGTCTTGGTGCTCATCGGGTCCTCGTGAGGCAGGTGATCGGCCTATCGGGCGTGGTGGCCGGTGACGCTGGGGGCGGCGGCGGGTCGGAGCGCGCCTGCCTTGAACTGCTCGACCGCGGCGCCGATGCGCCCGCTGCAGCCGACCACCACGGGCCGATCCGAGCCCGCGGCGTCCATCACCGA
>CAZAIE010000791.1:0-4081 GCA_964485035.1 uncultured Myxococcaceae bacterium
GGGAAGATCAGCGGGGCCGGGGGCGGCGACAGCTGCGTGGTGGTCGGGCTCCCGGCGCAGCTCGAGGCGCTCGCCGCTCGCCTCTCCTCGCAGGGACTGTACGCAGCGCCCATCGGCGTGGACCCTGACGGCGTGGTGGTCCTCCCGGGCTGAGCTACCTCCCCGGCTGCTCCACCGAGACCTGGCTGGAGAGCTCGGCGAGGTGCCGCAGCTCGCCGCGCAGCGAGACCACCGCGATCATCGTGGCCATGCCCGCGGCCGCAGCGAACCCGAAGGCGAGGGGCCGTCGCCACCAGGTGGTCTCGGTGCGGAGCGGCCGGCGAGTCCGCAGCTCGGCGGCGACGGCGCTGCGCAGCCGCACCCTCGCCTCGTCCGACGGCCTGGGTGAGGCGCCCCCGGTCTCGAGCTCCCGCTTCAGCGCCAGGAAGCTGCGCAGGCAGGTGGGGCAGGAGAGCAGGTGCTCCTCGACGTCGGCCCGCGTCCCGGCGGCGATGGTCCCGAAGTGGTAGGCAAGAAGCTCCGTCTGGGTCAGCTTGCAGTCCATGGCTTCATCTCCGCGCGCAGGCGCTCCAGCATCTCGTGCATCCGTGACTTGACCGTCCCCAGCGGCGCCCCCACGACCTCGGCCATCTCCTCGTACGACAGCCCGGCGACGCGCAGGTGGTAGACCTCGGCGAGCAGCTCGGGGAGGCCCTGCACCGCAACGTGGAGGGCCTGGACGGCCTGGTGCCGCTCGAGCGCGGCCTGGGCCGCGGGGGGCGCTGCCTCCTCGTCCCTCGCGGTCTCGAGGGCCCGGGCGGCCCGTCGCTGGGACCTGCGCCGGTTCAGGCAGAGGTGCCGGGCGACCTGGAAGAGCCAGGCGCGGAAGCTGCCCTGCTCGCGGCGTCCGCGCAGCACCCCGAGGAAGGTCTCGTGCAGGACGTCCTCGGCCTCCGCCCGCTCGCCCAGGAAACGGAGCACGAAGCCGAAGACCGGGCCCTCGTAGCGCGCGTAGAGCTCGTCGAAGGCCCCGAGGTCACCGCCCTGGAAGCGCTCGAACAGCGCCTCGTCGGACACCGGCGCCGGGCCGGTCATGGCGGCTCTCGCCCGGCGGCCAGGGCGGCGCGCAGGGCGCCCACCGCGAAGAGCAGGGTCGAGAGGACCACGAAGACCAGAGCGAGGATGAGGTTGTGCAGCGATTGGCTCACGCCGAGCATCGTCGCTGCGAAGTGTCCCCCGGTGGTCCCTGCCGAGAGGAAGGTCCGCACCAGGGCCAGGGTGAGCCCCAGGGTGCCGCTTCCCAGGCAGACCAGCGAGAGCGCCACGAACGTGCCCGAGGGACGGCTGCGCGGCTTGAGCGCGTGCACCACGCCCACCGCGAGGAGGAGCAGGCCGAAGGCCAGGGTCGCGTACATGCCCAGGCCGCCGTCGGAGAAGAACCCTGCCATGCCATTGCCTCCCTTCGGGAAGGGAACCGCAGCCCCGAGAAGGTTCGCCGGTGGGACCGCCCTGGGGCTGCAGATTCTAGGGGTTGGCCGTACGCGAGCGAAGCCCGAGCCGCAGTGCGCCCACCGAGGCGATGAGCGTGGAGAGGACGATGAAGATGAAGGCCAGCACCAGGTTGTTCAGCGACTCGGAGACACCGAGCAGGGTGGTCATGGACTGCTTCGCCTCGGGCACCTGCTGGATGTAGCGGAACGTGGAGACGAACCCCGTGACGCAGCCGAGGCAGCCCGACCCGAAGACGACCACGCCGAGGGAGACCAGCAGCGGGACGAAACGGCGCTCGGGCAGCGCCGCGTAGGCGACCCCAGCGGCGAGCAGGAGGATCCCGAAGAGTGTCGTAGGGTACATCCCCCAACCACCATCCCTGAAGAACTCGGCGAAGTTCATGTCTTGCTCCAGTGTCGGGCACGGTCAGTCCGTGCACGTCTTCCAGGAACCGCAGGCGGAAAAAGGTTCGGATCGCAGGGTTCGCCCCTGCGCTATCGTCCCCATCGACCATGCTCTGGAAACTGTTGCGCACCACGTCCCGGTTCGCCGCCGCCGTCGCCGTCTTCGTCGTGATGGCGCTGGTCACCCTTCGCCTGGGCATCGCCGTGGGGGACCAGATCCTCGCGCGCAAGGGGCTCATCCATGAGCAGCGGCTGGTGTTCAACCAGGACGTCGCCCGAGGGCAGGTGGTGAGCATGGAGGTCCTCTCCCTGGCCTGGGCGCCGGAGAACAGCCCGGCGTCGGCGCCGTGGGAGCGGCGGGAGTGTCTTCTGGGGCGCAGGCTCCTGGGCTCGGCCCAGCCCGGGACCCTCGTGGGGGCGGGCATCGTCGAGGGGGCGTCGGAGTGCCTCGCGGTGCCCCAGGCCGACACTCGGGGACGGGACTGATGGGACTCTTCCGGAAGGCCGCCCTGGCTGGGGTGGTCGTCGGCGTGCTCGCCAACGTCGTCCTCTGGCCGCTGTACCTGCGGCGGGCCTACCCGACGTCCGCGCCGCTGCTCGTCTTCCGTCGCAGCCTCCCGGCGGGCTCCGTCCTGCAGGACGCCGATCTCGAGGTGGTCCAGGCCTATCCCCAACTGGCCCGCGAGACGACCTTCTCTGCCGTCGGCCCGGCGCGAGGCCGCGTGCTCACCTGCCGGGGCGTCAAGGGGGAGCTGGTGCTGGAGGGCTGCCTGGCGCCGCGGCCTTGAGTCAGCCGGGCTCGCCGTCGGGTGCGCGCTGTCCGGAGCCGGCCAGCTCCTGCTCGACGTAGTTGCCGAGCCTGCGCACGGGGGCCTCGAACTCGAACCCCAGGGTGCGGACCTCGCCGGCACGGCGCCACCACCTCACCGTCGCTCGCAGGTCGAGGCGGCGCATCGTCCCCAGCTTGAGCGGGAGCTCGAGGCGCGCGTTCGCGGGAATGGGGTCGGCGCAGTGCAGCTGCCCGCCTCCCTCGGAGACGACGGTCAGGAGCGCCGTGAGCTTGCGCCGGCCGCCCTCCAGGTCCCACCACTGTCCTTCGACCTTCACGTGGACCAGGAGGCGCGGATAGCGCCGCTTGTTCGGCAGGTCGGGGGCAGTCATGGCTCCCGGCTCCTCTCGAGGTGGTCCGCCCCGGCGGTCAGCAGGGCGGCGATGCCCCGGCGGGCGACGTGCACGAGCTTGCGTCGATGCGCAGCGGGCTCGGTGTAGAGCTGCGACACGCGGTGGTCGAGCTCGCTCCCGCCCCAGACGAGGACCAGCTGCGCCCACTCCAGGTCGGAGCGGGCCCTGTCGGAGGTGCGTCGCTCGGTGCCGTCGACCAGGCGCAGCTCGAGCGGCGCCGGCTTGAGGGCGAGCAGTTCCTCGCGCACGCTGGGCGACCCGCCGATCACCACGATCCGCCGGACGCCGCGGGCCGCGCACCATTCCTCGAGGCGCCGCATGGCCTTGCGGTTGTCCGAGCCGCCGCATCGCTCGCAGGCGGTGGGGGGCACCCGGACCTGCCGGGCCGAGGGTTTCAGCCGCTCCAATGCCGCGTGGCACCCGGGGTCGGCACAGACGCGCGCCAGCGCGGTCGAGAGGACCTCCCGGAGGCGGGGGAGCTTCTCCTCCGAGATCCGTCGCTTCCCCGGGTGGGTGAGGCCGGCGGCCTCGAGCGTCGAGCGGGCGATGCGCAGCGCGTCGGTCCCGGTGAATCCCTCCTCGGCCAGGACCTCGTCGATCTCGCGATCACCGCTCAGGAGTGTCTCCCGAAGAGGTCCGCCTGGGCCGGTCCGATGCCCAGCGCCTCGCGGACCGGTCCGAAGCTCTTGCGATGGATGGGGCAGGCGCCGAGCCGCCGCAGCGCGGCGGTGTGAACTGGCGTGCCGTAGCCCTTGTGCTCCTCGAAGCCGTAGCCCGGGTACTGGACTGCGTATTCCTCCATGAGGCGGTCGCGGGAAGTCTTGGCCAGGATGCTGGCGGCGGCGATGCTCATCGACAGCGCGTCGCCGTGGACGAGCCCCCGCTGGGGGATTCGGGTCTCGGGGACGGTCCGGGCGTCGACCAGGAGGTAGTGGGGCGGGGTCGCGAGCGCCTCGACGGCGCGGCGCATCGCCAGCAGGGAGGCCCGGAGGATGTTGAGCCGGTCGATCTCCTCGACCTCGGCA
>CAZAIE010000792.1:0-4080 GCA_964485035.1 uncultured Myxococcaceae bacterium
CTAGGCGCGCGAAGCCCCTCGGGTTTCAGCTGGTGATGCGCTGAGGCAAGGGGGGAAGATCCGTCAGAGACGCGCAGCTCCAGATCCTCGTCCACCGTGACCAGGTGCCCGTTGCGCAGCGAGACGACCATCAGGCCCGCGACGGGGACAATCAGCTCGTCGGCGGCGGTGAGGGGCAGGCCCTCCTTCGCAGGAAAGACCTTCGCCCCCGAGCGGACCTGGCCCTTCCCGCGCACCACGACCAGATCTGCGACGACCGGCCCCTGATCCGCGCCGGGCGGGCGCCGCTCCTCCCCCCGGGCAGAGCAGGAAGTGAGCAGCAGGACGAGGCAGCCCCCCATCGCGAGCGTCGAGCGCATGCAGATCCCTCCTCTTGGTCGCCCTTCCAACGTCCGGGCGGCGCATCCGGTCTTTCGCGTCAGCCCGCCGAGGCCACCGCCCCCGATTTCCGACGCTGCTACGGCAGGTTGGCCAGGAGGGCGCGGGCCCGGTCGGCGCCAGCGCCCGACTTCTGGGCCGCGGCCTCGAGCACCGCCCGGGCCTGGTGGCCGATCTGCGCGAGCACGCCCGCGGCGTCATCGGCCTGGCCGGGCTCGGAGAGACGGGTGACCAGCGGCGAGAGCAGGTCCTCGGGGAACTGGATCTCGGCGCGCAGGTGGTCGGCAGCCCGCGAGTCGCCCGGGCGCAGGGCCAGCGCCCGCATCCAGGCGATGACCGCCTCGGTGCGCAGCTGCGCGTCCCCGATGCCCCGCCGGATGAGGTTCACCCCGAGCATGTTCCAGGCGTCGGGGTTGTCGGCGGCCACCTTGAGCACGTCGCGGCACAGCGATTCGCCCCGGACCAGGTCACGGGCGTTGGTCGCCTCCTCCGCCTGCGAGAGCAGCGCCGCGACGTCCGCGCCGCCCTCCTGCTTCTTCTTCTCGCCAAAAAGCCAACCGAAGACCATGACTGACCTGCGCCCCCGCGGGAAAGGCCGCCAAGCTACCACGACTCCTTGCGAAAACGAGCGATCCTAGATGGGTTTGGCTAAGCTGCCGCGGATGATGACCAGGATCGCCGGGTTCGAGGTGGGTGACGGGCGGCCGCTGTTGCTCCTGTGCGGGCCGGACATCGTGGAGGGCGAGGAGATCACCCTGCGGGCTGCACACGCGGTGAAGGAGCTCGCCGCGCACCACGGCCTCCCTCTGGTCTTCAAGTGCAGCGTGGACAAGGCGAACCGCACCTCGCTGAAGAGCTTCCGCGGGCTGGGCATCGAGCGTGGCCTCGCCATCCTCGCGAAGGTCAAGGCGCAGACCGGGCTGCCCCTGCTCATCGACGTCCACGAGGCGGGCCAGGTCCCCGCCATCGCCGCGGTGGCGGACGTGGTCCAGGTGCCCGCCTTCCTCTGCCGACAGACCGACCTCCTGGTGGCCTGCGGCCGCAGCGGGCGCGCGGTGAACATCAAGAAGGGCCAGTTCGTGGCCCCGCGCGACATGCGCCACGCGCTCGCCAAGGTCCGCGAGAGCGGCGGCCAGGACGTGCTGCTCACCGAGCGCGGCAGCTCCTTCGGCTACAACAACCTGGTGGTGGACATGCGCTCGCTCTCGCTGATGCGCGAGCTGGGCGCCCCGGTCTGCTTCGACGCGACCCACAGCGTGCAGCTGCCCAGCGCCGCGGGGGACTCCACCGGCGGCGAGCGCCGCTTCGTGCGCCCTCTCGCCCGCGCCGCCGTCGCCGCGGGCGTGGACGCCCTCTTCCTCGAGGTCCACGAACGCCCCGACGAGGCGCTGTGCGACGGGCCCAACTCGCTCGACTTCGCCGAGTTGGACCGCCTGCTGGGCGAGGTCACGGCCATCCGCCGGGCGTTGGGGGCGCCATGAAGCTCACCGCCGCGCAGCTGAGGGCAAGGGCCCGCGACGTGGACCTGCTGGTGCTGGACGTGGACGGGGTCCTCACCGACGGCGGGCTCTACTACGGCCCGGAGGGCGAGGCGCTCAAGCGCTTCAACGTCCGCGACGGCCACGGGCTGGTGCTGGCGCGCGCGGTGGGCCTGCGCGCGGCCATCCTCACCGCCCGGCGATCGCGCATCGTCGAGGTGCGGGGCACCGAGCTGGGGCTCTCCCCCATCTCCCAGGGCAACCGCGACAAGGCCCGGGGCTTCGCCGACCTCTTGGAACAGACGGGGATCGACGCCGGCCGCGTGGCCTACGTCGGCGACGACGTGAACGACCTGCCGGCGCTCAAGGCCGCGCGGCTCGCGGCCTGTCCCGCCGACGCCGCCCCCGAGGTGCTCGCTGCCGCGCACTTCGTCACCCGGGCCAAGGGAGGCCACGGCGCGGTCCGCGAGGTCGTGGAGTTGGTCCTCAAGGCCCGCGGCCAGTGGGAGGAGGCACTGGCCGTCCGCCTGCCTCCCCCGCCGGCGCGCTGACTGAGGGCAGCATGGCCGAGCGGCGCCTCCACAAGCGGGTGAAGCGCTTCCTCCGCTACTGGCTCGTGCGCGCGCTGCTCGCCCTGGTCGCCGCGCTCGGGCTCCCCACCGCGAAGCGGCTGGGCGCGTTCCTGGGCGGGGTCGCCTTCCGGGCCGCGCGGCGGGAGCGGGCCAAGGCGCTCGCCTCGCTCGAGGTCGCCTTCCCGGAGAAGAGCCCTGCCGAGCGCGCGGCGCTGGCCCGGGCCTCGTTCCGGCACCTGGGAACCTGCGCCGGCGAGATCGCCTCGCTCGCGCGGATCGACCCGGTCTTGGAGCAGTACGTCGAGCTCCCGGAGGCCTCGCGGAAGGTCCTCGCGGACGCGCTCGCCGAGGGGCACGGCGTGCTCTTCGTCTCCGGCCACGTGGGCAACTTCGAGCTGCTGGCGCGCCGCGTGGCGCGGGCGGGCTTCCCCTGCCAGACCATCGCCAAGGAAGCGAGCGACCCGCGGACCACCGCGCTGGTGCAGCGAATGCGCGAGCGCGGCGGGGTGAAGGTCATCTGGCGCGGGCAGGAAGGCGCGGCGCGGGAGATGCTGCGGGCGCTGAAGCGCGGCGAGGTCCTGGGGCTGCTCATCGACCAGGACACGCGGGTGCAAGGGGTCTTCGTCCCCTTCTTCGGCCGGCTGGCGTTCACGCCCCGCGCGGCGGCCGACCTCGCGCTGCGCACCGGCGCTGCGGTGGTGATGGGCTTCGCCTTCCGCCGCGAGGACGGCGGGCACCGCCTGGAGTTGGCCCGCCTGCCTCCGCCGGAGACCACGGGCGACCGGGACGCGCAGAGCCTCGCGTACACCGCGGCGATGACTCGGGCCATCGAGGAGGCCATCCGCCGCGAGCCGGCCACCTGGGTGTGGATGCACCAGCGCTGGAAGACCCGGCCCCCCGAGACCCCGCAAGTCCCGGGGTGACCCGGCTCGGGCGATCGTCACGCGCGGGCCTGGCTGCCTCACGATGCCGCGATCCCTGGTCAGGGTGCGGCGACGGACGGCACCGGGCCCGGCGCAGCGCTGCGCGCCCGCTCGGCCGCCATCCGGTGCTGCAGCGCGTCGGCGAGCGAGCGTGCGAAGGCCGCCCTCACCGGATCCGCCGAGCGCTCCGCGCGGGAGAGCGCGGCTGGGAGCGGGTGCTCTCCGGTCTCCAGCACCAGCGCCGCGGCGAGCACGTCCAGCGCCGCGGGGAGCGTCTCCTCCCGGGCGGTCTGGAGCACCGCGACGAGCTCGTCCGGGGCGTTGCGCGCCACCTCGCCGAGCGGCGCGAGCAGCTCGGCACGGAGCCGCTCGTCCCGCTTGGCCTGCGCGACGACCTCCAGGAGCTTCGTCAGCGCGTCGGCGCTGCCCTCCGCCGCCAGGCGGAGCAGGGAGGCCAGCGTGGGCGTCGGCGCCGGCGGCTCCTGCGCGAGTGCGCGCAGCCGCCCCAGCCCGTCCGGCCCGGTGTCCAGGTTCTCCAGGAAGAGCCGCGCGCTGGCGCCGTCCTCGGGGTCGAGGCGGACCAGGGCGTCGGCGATGACCATCCGCAGCGCCGGGTCGCGCTCGGTGCGCAGCGCCGTCCGCAGGAAGGCCCGGTTGCGCACGTCCCGGGTGCGCGCCACCGCGTCGTAGGTGCGAGCCCTCGCCTTCAACTCGTCCAGCGGCCCCGGC
>CAZAIE010000793.1:0-4068 GCA_964485035.1 uncultured Myxococcaceae bacterium
CCTCTTCTCCGCCCCGCCGCGAGGGTGAAGGACCGCGCCGGGGCGGAGAAGAGGCGCGACGACGCCGCCCGCCGGGTCGCGGCGCGGAAGACGCCCGCCTCCGAGCGGGAGCTGGCCGCGGCCGAGACCGCCCTGGACGAGGTCAACGTGGACCTGAACGAGCTGCAACTCCAGCTCCGGGCCCACGAGCGGGTGCGCTGAAAGCTCCGCTGCGCGACGTTCTGGCGCTCGGCGCGGGTCCAGGGGATGATCCGCGCCTGCTTGTCCCTCGCTGAGGCGCCCATGGCCATCGACCTGTCGCGGTACCACGAGCTGGTGAAGGAGGCGCAGACCGTCCGGGTCCGCGGCCGCGTCACCGAGCTGACCGGCCTCGTCATCCGCGCCTCGGTGCCCGGCGTGCGGGTGGGCGAAGTGGTCATGGTCCAGGGCTCGCGTCGCAAGTGGGTGAAGGCCGAGGTGGTCGGCTTCCAGGGCGACGAGGTGATGCTCATGCCCCTGGGCGAGCTGTCCGGGGTCGGGCCCTCGAGCGAGGTGGTCCCCACCGGCCGGCCACTCACCATCCGCGTCGGCGACGGGATCCTCGGGCGCCTGCTCAACGGCCTGGGCGAGCCCATCGACGGGCGCCCGCTCCCCGAGGGCCTCCTGGAGTGGTCCGTGGACCGCGACTGCCCCGACCCGTTCCTGCGCCAGCGCATCGACAAGCCGCTCTCGCTAGGCATCAAGTGCATCGACGGGCTGCTGACCGTGGGCACCGGCCAGCGCATCGGCCTCTTCGCCGGCTCCGGCGTCGGCAAGTCCACGCTCATGGGGCAGATCACCCGGCAGGTGAAGGCGGACCTGTGCGTGGTCTGCCTGGTCGGCGAGCGTGGCCGCGAGGTCCGCGAGTTCGTCGAGGACTCGCTGGGCGAGGAGGGCATGAAGCGCTCGGTGGTGGTCTGCGCCACCTCCGACCAGCCCTCGCTGGTCCGCCTGCGCTCGGCCTTCGTCGCCACCGCCATCGCCGAGTACTTCCGCGAGCGCGGCGGCAACGTGATGTTCATGCTCGACACCGTGACCCGCCTCGCCCGCGCCCAGCGCGAGATCGGCCTGGCGGTGGGCGAGCCCCCGGCGCGCCAGGGCTACCCCCCCAGCGTCTTCTCGATGCTCCCCAAGATCCTCGAGCGCACCGGCAACAGCGACAAGGGCTTCTGCACCGCCATCTACACCGTGCTCGTCGCCGGCGGTGACATGGAGGAGCCCATCGCCGACGAGGTGCGCGGCATCCTCGACGGCCATTTCATCCTCAACCGCTCGCTTGCCGAGCGGAACCACTGGCCGGCCATGGACGTGCTCGCCTCGCTCTCCCGCGTCATGAGCGGCATCGTCTCCAAGGAGCACAAGCACGCGGCTGGCAAGCTGCGCGAGACCCTCGCCACCTACGAGAAGCAGCGCGACCTCATCCTCCTGGGCGCCT
The DNA here is from genome assembly GCA_964485035.1 of uncultured Myxococcaceae bacterium. GTDB lineage: Bacteria > Myxococcota > Myxococcia > Myxococcales > UBA5297 > CAZAIE01. The sequence goes on from CAZAIE010000793.1 coordinate 1,454, forward strand.
ACCAGTACGGCAGCGACGCCAAGGTGGACTACGCCATCGACAAGATCGAGGCCATCGAGACGTTCCTCAAGCAGCCCACCGACGAGGGCTTCGAGTACGAGGACATCGTCCAGCAGCTGGTGGCGCTCTTCGCCGACTGACCGCGCCGGCGCCCGCCGGCTCCCAGCCCCGCTTTGTGCACGGCAGGCACATTCTTGCTGCTGTGCAGCAGAAATGGCTTGCCAAGGCCATGGGGCGTGACTAGCCTGTCCTCTGTTGCGGCGCAGCACGGAACTGGCCGTCACCCCCAACCTTGGACCTCCCGCATGAACCCCAACCAGGAATCGACGTCTCGCTCGGACTTTGGCACCGCGGTCTTCGAGCAGCTCATGCAGGGCGCGCGCTTCGCCGCCTACTCCGCGGAGCGCCTCGCCGAGGGCGGCGCCATCGCGGCCGTCCGGGCTCTGGTGGACATGCAGCTCGACGCCGCCGCCAGCACCCTCGACGTGGTCCGGGGCGACCGCGACCCCTTCGCCGCCGCGGGTGAGCTGGGCTCGCGCACCCGCTCGGGCCTGCGCTACGACCTCTTGGTCCAGACCCTGGGGCGCGAGCTCTTCGGCAGCGGCCGGCTGCAGGACGAGGTGGTCCTGGCCGAGGACCGCCACTTCCGCCTGGTGTACGTGCCCGCGAAGAAGGGCGCCCCGGCGCTGCCGCCCCTCTTCCACCTGGGCGGCGTCCTGCCCTATGGCGACCAGCTGTTCCGCTTGCTCCCCGAGCTCTGCTTCTACGAGCGCTTCACCTCGCGGGGCATGCCCGTCTACGCCATGGAGCTCAAGGGCGACCGCGGCGAGAACGACTACCAGGACCTCACGCTCGAGGGCGTCATCGACGCGGTGTCGCACTTCTCGGGCCTGGCGCTGGACCACGCCCGCGGCCAGAAGCTGGTGCTCGAGGCCGCAGTAGGCCTCGCCTCCCACGCGCTGGCGTACGTCTGCGCCCGCCCGCTCGAGGCCAACGCCCGCTTCAAGGTGGTGGGTACCTTCGTGGGCCCGGTGGACGGCACCCGCTGCGAGCGGCTCGCGGGCATCATGGGCGTGATGCCCGAGTCCGTGGTCGAGGGCTCCTACCGGCTCGCGGAGATGATGGGCACCTACGTCTCCGGCGACAACCTGCGCACGACCCAGGACCTGGCGCTCAATGGCTTCTTCGCCAAGACCCCGCTCGGTCGGTTCGCCACCGGCTGGAAGCGCCCGGAGTACGCCGCGGTCGACGGCGTCGCGAGCCTCACGCCCGAGCAGCGCAAGGACCTCACCGGGCAGTACTGGATCTCCGCGGAGAACTGCCGCCGCTGGCCGGTCCCGGTGGACCTGAGCCGCTACTCGGCCAACCTCTTCACCCGCGGAGTCACCAGCGAGGGCGTGCTCCCGGGCTCCTACCAGGGCCGGCCGCTGTCGATCGCCGACGCCCTCGCCAACACCTCGCTGCAGTTCGTGGGCTTCTACGGCGGCAAGGACGTGCTGGTGCCGGAGTCCACCGCCGAGGTCATGAAGCGCATCCTCGGCGACCGCTACACCCACGTGCTCCACCCCGACGCCGGGCACGTGTCCTACATCTTCTCGCCCAAGCTCTGGGACCCCGCGAACCCCAAGGGACTCAAGCCGAATCCCGTGGACGTCCTGCTCGAGGCCTACGGGCCCACGGGCGAGGCCAAGGCCGAGAAGAAGGCCGAGTCCAAGAAGGGCAAGCAGGAGCGCCACTAACCCGCCGGGCCAGGCACCTCGCGGGACCGCCCGCGGTCGACCATTCCGGTCGGCCGCGGGCGTGTTCTTTGGGCCCGAATGCGAGGTCGCCGCTCCAGGGTTTTGCCTGTAGTATCGCGGCGTCATGGCTCCCCAGTACCGGTTGGAGACGCTCCTCGACCTGCGCAAGCGCGCCGAGGACGCGGCCAAGAACGAGTTCGCCGAGGCCCAGAAGGCCCTGGCCGCCGCCCGTCAGGAGCTGGAGCGCCTGATCCAGGACCTCGAGCGCCGCAAGGCGGAGCGCAAGGCCAAGGTCGACGCCTACCTGAAGGACCTGCTCTCGCGGGGCAAGGGCGCGATGGCGGTGCAGGGCATGGGCGCCTACGAGAAGCGGCTGCGCGCCGAGGAAGACGAGGTCGTCGCACAGATCGAGGTGCAGAAGGGCAAGGTGGCCGAGGCCGAGGAGTTCGCCGAGCAGAAGCGCGCAGCGCTCGCGGAGGCGGCCAAGGAGGTCAAGGCCATCGAGAAGCACAAGGAGAAGTTCCTGAAGCAGAAGAAGGCGGAGCGCGACGCGCGCGAGGATCTCGCTGGCGAGGAGATCGGCAACGCGCTCTTCCTCGCCCGCCAGCGCCAGGGCAAGTGAGGCGGACATGTCCCGCATCGACGAAGACCGGTCCGAACGACGCATCGAGGAGGCGCGCCAGGCCGAGCGGCGCTCCCAGGAGCGGGTGAAGAAGGAGAAGACCGACCAGGCCTCCGCGTTCGACCGCGCGCTCGCCCAGCGGTCCGGCGAGCAGGCTGCCACCCAGAAGTCGCGCGAGCCCGAGAAGCCGAAGGAGGCCCCCAAGGCCGACCCCCGCCCCAAGGCCGCTGAAAAGCCGGCCGCAAAGGTCTCCG
>CAZAIE010000794.1:0-4068 GCA_964485035.1 uncultured Myxococcaceae bacterium
GGTGACCGACAAGGCGATCGCCCGCGCGCGCTCCGGCGAGGGCCCCACGCTCATCGAGGCCAAGACCTATCGCATCCAGGGCCACAGCCCGCACGACCGCGCCGCCTACCGCGTCGAGGAGGAGAAGAAGCGCTGGGAGGCGCGGGACCCGGTGCGGCTGTGGGAGTCGTACCTGCAGCTCAAGGGCGTGGACCTGGACGCGGCCCGCGCCGAGGTCGAGGCGCGGTGCCGGGCGATCATCGATGAGGCGGTGCGCTTCGCCGAGGAGAGCCCCGACCCGGAGCCCGAGGACGCGCTCACCGACATCTACGCCACAGCGGTCCCGGGGGTCCCGGAGATCCGCGTCGAGCCCCGCGAGTAGCCCGCCATGCGCACCGTCTCCTACCTGCAGGCCATCCGCGAGGCGCTCTTCGAGGAGATGCGCCGCGACCCAAACGTGATCCTCATGGGCGAGGACGTGGGCGTCATGGGCGGCGCCTTCCTGGCCACCGAGGGGCTCCACAAGGAGTTCGGTCCGGGACGCGTCATCGACACCCCGATCAGCGAGTCGCTCATCGTCGGGGCGGGCGTGGGCGCGGCGCTGGCCGGCCTGCGACCCGTGGTCGAGATGCAGTTCATGGACTTCATCTCGTGTGGCGTCGACCAGATCGTGAACATGGCGGCGACGACCCGCTACCGGCACGGTGGCCGGGCGAAGGTGCCGATGGTCATCCGCGGGCCGTCCGGCGCGGGCGTGCGCGGCGCGCTCTTCCACTCGCAGGACCCGGAGGCGTGGTTCTTCCGCGTCCCGGGCCTGAAGGTGGTGGCCCCGGCGACGGCGTTCGACGCCAAGGGGCTGCTCAAGGCGGCGATCCGCGACGACGACCCGGTGGTCTTCTTCGAGCACAAGCGGCTCTACCGGCGCATCAAGGAAGAGCTGCCGGATGGCGACCTGGTGGTGCCGCTGGGCAAGGCGGCCACGCGCCGCTCGGGCAAGGACCTGCTCATCGTGACCTACGGCGGCGCGCTGGAGTGGTCGCTGGAGGCTGCTCAAACGCTGGCAGACGAAGACAAGGTCGAGGTCGAGGTGCTGGACCTGCGCACGCTGCTGCCGTTCGACCTGCCAGCCATCCTGGAGGCGGTGCGGCGCATCAACCGCGTGATGATCGTCCAGGAGGACCGCCTCACTGGGGGCATCGCGGGCGAGATTGCAGCGAGGATCGCCGAGGACGCGTTCGACTGGCTCGACGCGCCCATTGCTCGCGTGGCGTCGAAGGACGCGCCCATGCCCTACCACCCTTCCATGGAGGCCTTCGTGCTGCCCAACGCGGAGAAGGTGGTCGCCCGCGCTCGCGAGATCTTGGCGTACTAGCTGGGTGGACGTGGACTGGGTGGACCGGGTGGACCTGGTCGATGGAGTTCGAGGGTGGAGGCTGCGATGTCGGTCGTCCCGGTGGTGATGCCGCGGCTGGGTGAGTCGGTGGTCGAGGCGACGCTCACGAAGTGGCTGGTGAAGGTGGGCGATGCGGTCCAGGTGGACCAGACGCTCGCCCAGGCTGCCACCGACAAGGCGGACACGGAGCTGCCTTCCCCCAGCGCCGGACGCATCGCACGGCTGCTGGTGCAGGAGGGGCAGACGGTCGCCATCGGCGCGCTCATCGCGGAGATCGACCCGGCGGCGGTCGGTGCGGTCGTCGCGGAGAAGGCTCCCCCGCCTGCGAGGCCGCCCCCGGTCGTCGCTCTGACAGCTGCTGCCCCTGTGGAAGACCCTCCTCCTTCGGCGCCCATCTACTCGGGGCCTCCGGCAGCAACGAAGCCGACGCCAAGGCTCGCCCCACGACCTGCTCCGTGTCCGGTGGCGCGACCGCGTGTCGAGGCGGCCGGGACGGTCCGCAGCTCTCCGCTGGTGCGGCGCATGGCGCGCGAGCACGACGTGGACCTCGCCCGCGTCCCCGGGACCGGAGCGAACGGCCGGGTGACCAAGAACGACCTCTTGGACTGGCTCGGAAAGCGTGTCCCCGGTTCGGCCACTGCGGCTCCTGGCTCGACTCCCGGCGCCGAGGTCCGACCGCTTCCGTTCCAGGTCTACAAGCCGCCCGAGTATCGCGAGCTGCCGGGCGACGAGCGGGTCCCGTTCACGCGCCGCCGCCGGCTGATCGCCGAGCACATGGTGTACAGCAAGCACACCAGCCCGCACGTGTTCTGCCTCGCCGAGGTGGACCTCAGCCGGGTCGAGGCCGCACGCAAGGCCTCGGCCGCCGCGGGGACGCCGGTGAGCTTCCTGTCGTACGTGGCCTCGGCGGTGGTCCGGGCGGTCCGTGACGTGCCCATCGTCAACGCGACGGTCCTCCCCGACGCCTACGTGGTGCACAAGGTCGTCAACCTGGGCGTTGCGGTGGACACGCCCGACGGCTTGGTGGTCCCGGTGCTGCGCAACGCACAGGACCTGGGACTCGCTGGGCTCACCAAGGCCGTCGCCGAGGCGGCGGAGAAGGCACGGGCGGGCAAGCTCACCGCCGACGACCTCTCGGGCGGCACGCTCACGCTCTCGAACCCGGGTCCCAAGGGCAACACCTGGGGCGCGGCGGTCATCAACCAGCCGCAGGTGGCCATCGTGCGCATGGGCAGCATCGTGAAGCGCCCGGTGGTGGTCACGGAGAACGGCGAGGACACCATCGCCATCCGTCCGGTGGTGCAGGTGGTGCTGTCCTACGACCACCGGATCATCGATGGCGTGGCGGCCAACGCCTACCTGTTCCGCGTCCGCGAGCTGCTGGAGCATCCCGAGGGCGCCGGGGGATGAATGGGCGCGGTCCTCGAACCGGACGGGGCAGCGAGAGCACAAAAAAACGGAGCCGGATCGGCGAAACCGATCCGGCTCCTACAGAGGTCGCGGCGGAACGAAGCCGAGGAGGGAGTTCCGGCTTCGTCCCAGGCACGCGGGGGCAGTGACCAGCTGCCCTTGTACCTCTCACCACGTCTCGGCACTGAAGGCCGATCCAAGGTGAATGCAGAAGTAACGAGGCGTTTCTGAGCGCGCCAGCCTTTGTTCCGCACACCAACTCTCCACGCGATTTCAAGGACCTGGCACGAATCCCAAGCGGGGTGGGCTCCTTGACTCCGACATGTCGGCCAAGGTAGGACACGCGCCTTTCAAACCGAGCAAGTGCCCGGAACGGGCCAGCATTCGAGGGGAGACGGCGATGCGGAAGCTGACGGCGGCGATGGTGGCGATGGTGGCGATGGTGCTCGCGGCGTGTGGCGGCGGGATGGTGGACGAGGACTTCGAGGAGACCGACGACCTCGAGCAGGGCCTGGTGATCCCCAAGAAGGTCGACGCGCAGCGGGCCTACTTCGGCGCGACCAACCTGATGACCGTCTACGACGCCGAGCCGGTCCGCTACGGCCTCTTCGAACTCAACAAGGGCGCGAAGATCCGCCTGGAGCTGCGCGGGGCGGGGAGCGTGGGCTTCAAGTTCTACCGGGTGACCGCCAAGGGCTACCTCTCGTTCTACCGGAGCGTGGACGGCGGGGCCGCGGACGTGGCCAGCCTGGACTTCAAGAGCACCTCCGGCGGCAGCTACGTCGTCGAGGTCACGGGCACGCCGCAGCCAGCCGAACTCTCGCTCTCGCTCACCTGCAAGTCGGGCCACTGCACCCCCACCCAGCAGATCAACGAGACCTGCGGCGGCTTCGCGGCGCTGCGCTGCGACGGGGGGCTCACCTGCCAGTACGCTGCCTTTACCTGCCGCCAGCCGGACGCCGCGGGCACGTGCATGCCGGTGGTGGCCTACCCCATTCGCTGCTCGCCGCCGAACCCCAACGTCGACAACCGCGTCTGCGGCTGCGACGGCCAGACCTACTGGGACGCCTGCCACGCCCGGGCGGCCAACGCCTCGCTCGCCGCGAAGGGGCCTTGCGAGGGCGACTCCAACTGAGCCGTCAGCTCGGGGATCGCGGCGCCGAGGGCCGGGTGAGGATGAACGCCGCGACGCCGACGCCGATGCCCGCCACCACGAGCTTCACCGGCAGCGGGACGGGCACGAACGCCAGCATGTAGCCGAAGAGCAGGGCCATCGTCCCCAGGGC
>CAZAIE010000795.1:0-4062 GCA_964485035.1 uncultured Myxococcaceae bacterium
CCTCGCCCGAACAGCGCAAGGTGATGCGCGACAAGATCGCCAGCCTGCACCGCACCACCAAGGCCACCAACCTGCTGGTAGTCGAGGCGAAGGGCTTCGCAGCGGTGGCCTTTCGCGCGGTCATCGCCGGCATCTCCTTCCTGCTCAGCTCGCCGCAGACCATCTACACGTCCCTGGACGAGGCCATCCAGCACATCCTGCCCACCGTCCCGCCTGCGGAGCGCGTGGCCTTCGAAGCAGAGCTGCGCAAGACCATCGAGGCGGTGCGGGCGGCCTAGACCACCCCCGCGAGCCGTGCCCGCGCCGAAGACTGACCAAGACCCACACTGGAGGGATGGACAATGTACGCAGCAGGACTGATCGGAGTCGGAGGCTACATCCCCGGAAAGCCCGTCTCCCCGGAGCGCTTGGCGCCGCTTCTGCGCTACCTGCGCGGGACCCAGCTGCCCCGCGAGTACGTGGACGCCCTGGAGAAGGAGGGGAAGCTCCCCGGCCGCATCGAGACCAACGCCGAGGGTTGGGAGAACCAGCCGTGGTTCCCGGCCTGGCTGGAGCGGCTGCCCCCGAAGAAGCGCAAGGACCCGTTCTCGGGGACCAAGGAGCGCCGGCGCGTGCCGCTGGACCCGTACTCGCTCACCCACGCGCTGCACCCCCACCCCATGCTGTGCTCCGACGCGGAGACCATCGCCGGGGCCATGGCCATCGTCAGCACGCACACCGACCCCGACTCCATCGACCTGGTGATGAACACCACGATGATCCCCGACCGGCCGGTGCCGCTGAACGCGTGCCTGGTGCAGCACAAGCTGGGGCTGAAGAACGCCGGCGCCTACAACGTGGACAGCTGCTGCTCGTCGTTCATCACCCAGTGCGAGGTGGCCGCGGCGCTGGTCCGCTCCGGGGTCAAGCAGCGCATCCTCATCGTCGCCAGCTACCTCGGCTCGGTTTGCATCGACCGCTCCGAGTACTACAGCCCCTGCGCCGGCGACGCGGCCATCGCGGCGATCATGACGCGGGTGCCCGAGGGCTACGGCTACCAGGCCTCGCACTCCACCAGCCACGGCAACCTGCACGCGGCCATCATCCACGTGCGGCGCAAGCCCTTCCTGCACGTCGAGTCCAACTTCGGCGAGAGCTACGAGAAGGAGTACGTCACCTTCAACGACATGAAGCTCTGCCAGGAGGTGGCCGAGAAGTCGCAGGAGTACACCTCCGAGGTGGCGCTCGCGGCGCTCAAGAAGGCGGGGAAGACGCCCGGGGACGTGAAGCTGCTGGTGACCCACCAGCCCATCAAGTGGGCCCCGCACGCCTGGCGCGAGGCCATCGGCACCTCGCCGGAGTCCATCTTCGAGACCTACGAGCGCTACGGGAACATCGCCTGCACCTCGGTGCCCACCAACCTGCTCGAGGCCATCGAGGCGAAGCGGGTGAACCCGGGCGAGCTCATCCTCATGGCATCGCCCGGCGCGGGCGAGAACCACATCGCGCTGCTGGAGCGGGCGACCCCCGAGCTGATCGAGAACTCCTGGACCTGATGGGCACGCTCTCCGAGGCGCTCTCGGCCTGCGCGCTCGTCTCCCCGCCCCCGGTGCAAGGCCTGGGGCGGGTGGACCACGTGGGCATCAAGGTCGCCGACCTCGCCGCGGCGCAGGCCGAGGCGCAGGCACTGGGGCTCCGGGTGCGCCGCGTCTCGGACCATCCCGAGGTGGGGCTGCGCATCGCCTTCCTCGACGGCGCGCCGGTCGGGACGGTCGAACTGCTGGAGGTGGTCTCGCCGCAGAGCCCGCTCGCGGGCGACGCCTGCGGGCTGCACCACGTCGCCTATGCGGTCTGCGGGCTGCGGGCGGCGTTCGAAGCCGCGAGCCAGGACGAGCGCCTCGCCTTCCTCGGAGGCGTGCGACGGGGCGCGCAGGGCCACGAGATCGCCACGTTCAGGGTGAAGGCCGCGCCGGTGCCGGCCTTCGAGCTGGTGGAGACGCCCTGACCGGGCCTCCTCAGTTGATGATCCCCACCCGCCTTCCAAGTCCGGGGACCGCATCCCCGGGCTGGCGGAAGCGATGCAGCCGGGCGAGGTGCTCTGGTTGCTCCCAGCGGTCGGCCACCTCGTTGGGGAGCACGGCGGAGTAGAGCCGGCCCTGGCCCTCGAAGCCCTCGGAGATCTGCGTGACCCAGGGGAACGGCGTGTCGAGGATGGTGGCGTAGAACACGGGCCGGGTCCCGAAGAAGTCCATGGTGTAGACCCCCAGCCCCGAGACGTTGGTCACCGAGACGTGGCGCCCGGCGGGGTCCATGCCCTTGAGGCTGCACCGGGGAAGGGCCCGCACGCCCCCCAGGCCCGCGAGGAAGCGCGTCGTCGCCCGGTAGTCGAGGTGGTCGTCGAGGAAGCGGGTGCGGCCCTCCCGGATGCGCACGGCCAGCGCCTTCGCCGGCTCCGCCCGGTCGCAGCCCACCACCAGCCCGGTGAGCGGGTTGCCGAGGAGGTTCTCCTCGAGGCCGGCGAGCTTGCGGTAGTTCATCACCATCGAGAGGTTCCGCCGCTCGACCACGGGGTCGCAGGCGTGGATGGCCTCCATCAGGTGGGCACACAGGAAGTCGTTGGACGAGAGGCGGGTCCCGTCCGCGCAGAAGGAGTCCCGCATCCGCGCCAGCTCCGCCTCCGCGAAGAACGACTGGACCAGGCGCTTCTTCTGGGCGGCCGTGGCGAGGAACTGGCCGAACCCCTGCATCTCCTCGTCGCTGAGCACCCTCAAGCCCGGCTCCCGCGCCCCGCCTGGAGGCAGGCGCGCGTCGAGGTGGGCGGCGCGGTCCGGGACCTGGGCCGCAGGGACCAGGGGCCGGCCGTCGATCACAGCCGACCACGCCCGCATCAGCACCATGAGGCTCTGCAGGTCACCGAGCGCGTGGCTCCACGAGAAGCCGAGCACCGTGCCCCCATCCGCGAGGTGGGTCACGCGCACCGCGAGCAGCGGGGCCGCGCCCCGGCACACCTCCGGCGGCGAGAACGCCTCGGTCAGGAGGTGGCCGCGGCCATCCACGCTGCGGACGGCCCCTGGGAGGTCCAGCTCGGAGCGGGCGCTGGTGAACAGTGCACCCTGGTTCTCGCTGACGATGAAGAACCCGTCCTCGCCAGCCCGCATCCGGGCGGCGAACTCCGGAGCCGCGCCCAGCGCCTGCGCGAAGCCCCGCTCGAGCACCGCGTCGTCGAAGGAGCCGTCGTAGAAGAAGGTCACCACCCCGGGGACCTGCACGAACATCTGGTCGATGACGCTCAGCTTCACCGTGCCCGTGGGCGCGGACGCGGCGCGCACCAGCACCCGGCGGACCCCATCGTCACCCTTCGGCGAGGCATCCATGTCGTCCTCCTAGAACCAGCCGCCGCCGTGGTTGATGACCGCCCCGGTGATGGACGCAGCCTCGGGGGAGGCGAGGAACAGGACGGTGTGCGCCACCTCGGAGGCCTCGGTGGGGCGGTTCAGGTGGTTCATGTGCCGGGCCCCCACCTGCATCTGGAGGAAGGCCTCGTAGGTCATCCCCAGCGCCTTGGCGCCCGCCTCCATCCGCGAGACGTCGGTGACCACCATCCCGGGGAGGATGCAGTTGACGGTGATCTGCGGGGCCAGCTCCGCAGAGAGGGCGCGGGTGAGCATCAGCAGCCCCGCCTTGGAGACGCTGTAGGCCCCCAGCCCCGCGAACGGCTGCACGCCCGCGGCCGAGCCGAGGTTGACGATGCGTCCGCCGCCGCGCTCCCGCATGAAGCGCACCGCCTCCTGGCTGCAGAGCATGGCCGCGTGCAGGTTCACCTGCAGGGTCTGCGACCACTCCTCGAACGAGCACTCGCTCAGCGGCCCCATGGGCCCGGGAATGGCGGCGTTGTTCACCAGCACGTCCAGCCCACCCAGCCGCTCGCGACAGTCCCGGACCACCTGGCGGCACTCCTCGGGCTTCCCCAGGTCGACCGGGAGCGCGACCGCGGCTCCCCCCGCGCGCTCGATGCCACCTACGACCTCGTCGAGGTCCCTCCGGGTGCGGGCACAGACCGCCACCCGTGCCCCCGCTGCGGCC
>CAZAIE010000796.1:0-4046 GCA_964485035.1 uncultured Myxococcaceae bacterium
ACCTGTACACCCTGGACCCGGCGGCCAGGCACAAGTCGCCGATCTCGCTGGCGGTGAGCGGCGACAAGCTCGGCGTCAGCTACTTCGTGGACAGCCGGGCCCCCGACGGCGGCGTAGGGGTGGAGCTGCGCTACGTGGAGTTCTCGGCGACCACCCGCGTCCCCGCGACGCCCGAGAAGGTGGCCATGGTCACCAACGTGTTCGGCGAGCCCTCCCTGGCCTTCGACTCGAAGGGGACGCCCCACGTCGCCCACCTCGGCCCACCCTCCAACGGCGGCACCTTCTGGTACGACTCCAAGGCGGTGGTCTCCTCGAAGAGCGGCGCGGGCTGGACCTCCTCCATCGCCGTCTCCGTGAACGACGAGGTGGTGGGGCTCTACTCCACCCTGGCCATCGACGAGAGCGACACCTTCTTCGTGGCCTACCGCGACGTGAACTACGGCCAGTTCCCGGTGCAGGACTGGATGCACTCCCGCCTGGGCTTCGTGACCGGCCGCCCGGGGGCCTGGACCGATGGGACCGCGGTGGACGGATCGGACCGCAGCGAGGGCCACGGCGCCCTGATGTCCATGGTGCTGGCGAATGGCCGGCCGGCGATGACCTACTCGACCATGCCTGCCGGCGCCGACGACTCCCCCCGCGACGTGATGTTCATCATGCGCAACGCCGACGGGACCTGGCCCACCAACCCGACCAAGGTCCGCGAGGTGGGAGACACCGTCACGGGGCCGTCGCTGGCGTGGAACAAGAACGCGCTGCAGGACGGGTCGGCCGACTTCGTCATCGCCTGGCGCAACGGGACGCAGCTCTTCCTGACCGAGTCGGCAGCAGCGGACGGCACCAAGTGGAAGGCGGCGGACGACCCGGTGCACGGCACTGGCTCCGGCGGCTGGTACCCCTCCGCGGCCTTCACCGCCGAAGGCAACCCGGCAGCGGCCTACTACGTCTGCTCGTACCGGCCGGGCCTCATCGAGCCCTGCCCCGCGGCCGAGGACGAGCTGCTGCTCGCCTGGCGCACCGAGGACGTGTGGCAGAAGGTGGTGGTCGATGCCGCGGGCGGGCACTACACCAAGCTCGCCTACTGGAACGGACGCGCGGTGGTGGCCTACCGGGACACCGCGAACACGGCGATCAAGCTCGCCATCTACAAGTGATGCAGGCTGACGGAGGTCGCGTGAGAAGGCTGGCCCTGGTCGTGTTGCTGCTCGCACTTCCGAGCTGCGGGAGTGACTCCCTGGACGGGTCGCTGGCGGAGGCGTTCGACCTCTCGTACTCGTCCATCCTCATCCGCCAGTCACCCTCGGCGGTGCAGGTGACCTACCTGCGCTCGCACGGCAACGAGGTGGTCATGCGCATCACCGTGGCCACCGAGGGTGTCGACCTGTCGAGCGGCGTGTCCATCAACCTCGCGGGCGAGTGGTCGGCGGGGCACCCTCGGGCGGCGGTGTCGCGGGCGGTGGACGGCGAGCCGGTGCGGCAGCTTCCCCCGGTGGTGAAGGGCGAGCTGCGGCTGAACGACGCGGTGGTGCCCGGCAAGGACCTCTCGGGCTCGTTCGCGGTGTCCTTCGGCGAGGGCGGCGACCTGGGCTCGGGGCGCACGCTCAACGGGCACTTCAGCGGCACCGTGCAGGGGACGCCGCAGTAGTCCGTTCTTCTCGCTTCCTGAAGCCCGACGTCTGGAGCCCGCAAATAAGTGGGCACGTCCGGCCTCATCCGGACGTGCCCGGTGCCACGAGCAGGGATCGCACCTGCGTCTCCGACTTGTCGAGTCGGCGTCCTACTACTGGACGACCGTGACTGGGATCTTCAGTCGGCACCTGCCAGCCCATGAGACGTGAGGACTGTCTGATCGTGGCGTCCTACCCCTGGACGACGGCTTAGGAGGCCGGAGGGAATCGAACCCTCGTCTCCACGCCAGCCTCGGATGAAATGGGCCGGTTCTGCCAGATCCCACCGTGAGCCTATGGGCAAGAGCCTCAGCCTGACCCGGCCGACGGCTGTAAGGGCCGCCTCCGGTTCTTGAGGACGAACCTGAAACTGAGCCTGCACCCATGTGCCACGACTGGTCCCGTCTGCCTTCCCAGACGGGAATGGGTTCGCCGGGGCCCCGAGCGGCCCCGGCACGATGCGTCTACTTGAGCGGCGCCAGGAGGTGCTGGAACAGCCTCTGGGCGATCTTCTGGGAGGGGTCGATCTCCACGCTGTTGGCGCGGGCGCGCGCCTCCTTCACCGCCTCGATGAGCCGGTCCACCTGCTCCAGCAGCGCGGCCTTCCGGCCCGGGGAGATCATCCCGGTCCAGTCGTAGCTGCGGATCTCGCCGACCGGCTCGTCCACCTCGACGATGTCGATCTGCGCGGGGTGCTCCTTGGTGGCCTCGTGCATCACGTTGTACTTGCGCGTGCGTTGCTTGCGGATGGTCACCACCGGCTCGGCGCGCAGCACGTTCTTCTTGTCCGCGCCGGGGTCCTCGCTCCAGCGGCGGACCGGGTCGAACGTGGGGATCTCCTTGAAGATCAGCCGCAGCTCTCGCAGCCGCTTCTCCAGCTGCAGCAGGTAGGTCGCGGGCAGCGCCTCGGCCAGCACCTGGCCGTCCACCACCAGGTCGGCGCGGGCGCGCATGTTGGCCTCGTCGACCTGGAAGGCCACGTCGAAGGCGTCGGCTGAGAGGGCCAGGGTCTTCTCCAGCTCCTCGGTGACGGTCTTGACGATGTGCGTCTCGGTCTCCAGCCGCTCGCCAGCGACCTCTCCCTTGGCCTCGTCGACCGCGAAGGGCTTGAAGGTGCGGCGCATCCCGGTGAAGTGGGCCTGGCTCGCGCGGAAGGCCTCGATGGTCTGGCCGCGGGCTCGCTCGGCGTTGGCCTTCTTCTCGGGCTCGACGGCGAGCAGCTCGTACAGGTGGGGCTTGTGCTTGTCGGCCATGGCGTCCTCCCGGGTGCGGCGTACGGCGAAAGAGCGGCAGTGTGAGCCCCGTGGACGAAGCCAGGCCATCCGCCCAGTGGACGCGGAGGGAACGGGCGAGCGCGGGGCCCTCTCCCCGGCCGGGGCGCGGCCTCCTGATCGGCTTCCCGACGGATCCCGGGCCGTGGGGAGACTGTTGACGGCCCCTCCCCCCCTTGTTATTTCGGTCGCCGCATGAAGATCACCGAGTTCCTCCACGCCGACGCGGTCATCGGTTCGCTCACCGCGACGGACAAGCCCGGCATCCTCGGCGAGCTCGCCGCCTCGCTCGCCAAGCACGTCGGCCTCCCGGTGGAGAAGCTCACCGAGGTGCTGCTCGAGCGCGAGAAGCTGTCTTCCACGGGGATGCAGGACGGCGTCGCCATCCCCCACGGGAAGCTCGCCGGCCTGCCCGCACTCACCGCCGCCTTCGGCGTGCACCGCTCGGGCGTGGACTTCGACGCCATCGACGGCAAGCCCACCCACCTCTTCTTCGCGCTGCTCGCGCCCGAGAACAGCGCCGGCGTCCACCTGAAGGCCCTGGCCCGCATCAGCCGGCTCTTCAAGAACGCCGCCTTCCGCAAGGCCATCGTCGAGGCCGCGGACGCCAAGGCGATCTTCGAGCTCATCTCCACCGAGGACGCCAAGGCCTAGGCGCTGTCGCCGGGCCCGCGGGTCGTACCCCCCAGGGACTGCCCATGCCCGCAAAGATCGCCAAGACCGTCACCGCGTCCGCGCTCCTCGCCGAGACACCGTACGACCTGGGACTCACCCTGGTCACCGGCAAGGAGGGCCTTACCCGGCCCATCTCCTCGAGCCGCATCCAGAAGCCCGGCCTCGCCCTCGCGGGCTTCACGCTGCACCTGCACCCCGAGCGCGTGCAGGTCTTCGGCAACACCGAGATCAGCTACCTCGCGACCCTGCCGGCGCCCCGCCAGCGCGAGGTGCTGCACGCCTTCTTCGGCGGCAACCTCGCCTGCCTGGTGGTGACCAAGAACATCGAGGTCCCGCAGGTCATCGTCGAGGAGGCCGCGGCCGCCTCCGTCCCGCTGCTGAAGACCCCGCTGCTCACCGGGCTCTTCATCACCCGGGTCCAGCAGCTGCTGGA
>CAZAIE010000797.1:0-4032 GCA_964485035.1 uncultured Myxococcaceae bacterium
GAGCATGGTCGTTGTCGGCGGGGTCCGGCGGAGGCTGGACGCAGCGGGCGGGAAGTATAGAGCACCCGGTGCGCCCCGGAGCCCCCGGCCGTATCCTTTGATCCATGGAGCGCTGCCCCGACTGCGGAAGCGACGTGCACGGCGCCCAGGTCTGCGGGCGGTGCGGGGCGTTCGACTTCGAGGGCGTGACCTCCTGGGTCTGCTTCCCGTGCGGCGCCCAGAACGCCCACGGAGAGACCCGCTGCGCCTGCGGGCGGGAGCGGACGGTGGAGTGCGGCGCCTGCGGCGAGGACGTGCCCTTCGCCTCGGAGCGCTGCCCGAAGTGCGGCGTGCCGCGGTTCGCCTTCGCCGCCGCCGAGGAGGCCCAGCGCATCTCCTCCGCGGCGCTCAAGCTGCACGAGGGGGCGCTGCGGCTGGGGCTGCTCTTCACCCCGGTGGCGTTGCTGGGGCTGGTGCTGCTGCTGGGCGGCTCGCTGGGTCGGCGCGTGGGAGGCGGCGCGCTGCTGGCGCTGGGACTCTCCGGCGACGCGTACGCGCTGGTGCTGCACCGCCGGGCGCGGCGCGCGGTGGAGTAGCCGGGGAATCCCGGCCCCCGCACCCGGCCGGCCCGCGCCTCGACGCTCCAAGTGACGCTTTGGTAACCTGCGCGCCGTGTCCACGTTCCACCCCAAGCATCTGGTCCCGAACGGCGTCACGCTGACCAACATCGCCTTCGGTTTCCTCAGCGTCATCGCCTCCGCCGAGGGCCGGTTCCAGCACGCCTGCGTGCTCATCTTCCTCGCCGCGCTCTGCGACATGGCCGACGGGAAGCTGGCGCGGCTGCTCAACGCCACCTCGAAGTTCGGCATGGAGCTGGACTCGCTCTCGGACGCCATCTCCTTCGGGCTGGCGCCGGCGGTGCTGGTGTACTTCGCGGTGCTGCGCGAGCTGGGGTGGCTGGGCGCGGGCATCGCGGTCATCTACCCGCTCTGCGGCGCGCTGCGACTGGCGCGCTTCAACGTCGACACCCAGGAGATCAGCAAGGTCACGTTCCTGGGCTGCCCCATCCCCGCGGCCGCGGGCTACATGCTCTCCTTCGTCCTGGTCCGCGAGTCCCTGCCTCTCTGGGGCGTCGCCGCGGGGACGGTGTTCATCGCCTTCTCCATGGTCTCCACCCTGAAGGTCCCCAAGTTCCGCAAGGGCGGCATCCTCCCGGGCTGGATGCTCTACGTGGGGATGGCCACCTTCATCGCCCTCCTGGTCCAGCCCTCCGCCCTCACCTGGCACGTCTGGAACGGCTTCGCCGTGCTGATGCTCGCGGCGAACTACGTGCTGCTCGCGCGCCAGGGCTACCTCGGCAAGGGCGCGCCGCCGCCTGCGGCAACCTGAGCGAGCGCACCCGTGGACTCCGACGCCACCCTCGACCACCTCTTCGCGGACTACCTCTCGGGCGTCCGCGCCTGGTGCGAGCAGGGCGCCCTGCCGGACGAGGTCGAGGCCCGGCTGCAGAGGCTCGAGCGGCGCGCGGGAATCGGCGAGGGCCGGCACCCCGCCTTCCGCCTCGAGCTGATGGCCGCCGTGGGCGCGCTGGCCAGCGAGGGCCGGGCCTTCGACTACCGCATGGACGAGCGGCTCCACCAGGCGCTCACCCTGCAGCTCCTGGAGGGCTAAGCGCCGGCCCCGCAGCCTGCTCCAGCTTCCCAGGTCCCGACCTGGAGCCGATGCGCAGGCGCCTCGCCTCTCCGGCGCAGCGGACTCGAGCGACAGCTGCGGCGCGGCCCCATTGACCGGAGGCAACGTGGTCTTCCGCTTCACGCTTCGTGGTTCGAAGAGAGGGTGCTGATTGTCAGTACCAAGCTTGGAGCGAGTGCCCCGAGCGACTTGTTGCGCGGCTGGGTCTTCCTTGGCCCTACTAGGCCTTCGGTGAGATCCGCGCCTTCTTGGGGTCGAGGAAGCCCAGGACGACGTCCCGCTTCTCCGCCCGCATCGCCAGGGCTCCGCGGGCGCACTGGAAGGCGCACTGGCCGCACCCGATACAGCGCGCTTCGTCGATGCGCAGAGGCAGTCCGCCGCGCACCTGCCCAGCCTCGACGGTGATGGCATCCACCGGGCAGTACGTGACGCAGCGTCCGCAGCGGGTGCACTGCGCAGCCTCGGCCAGCACCGCACGCGCCGAGCAGCGCAGGTGCATCGCCCCGCCGCCACGGTTGTAGGAGCCGAAGATCCCGCAGCAGTCCCAGCAGCAGTTGCAGATGGCCATCTCGCCCTGCCGCACGTCGTCTCGGTCGTGGAAGACGGTGTGGACCGCTCCACCCTTCTGCGCGGCCTGGACGATGGAGAGCGCCTCGTCGCGCGAGATGGGTCGCGCCGGGCCCTTCTCCACGAACTGCCGCGCGGTCTGCCCCAGCAGGATGCAGGCCTCGGTCGGGAGGTGGAAGCGGCAGGGCTCGCCGACGAGCTTCTTCCACTGGCGGCAGAAGCAGTGCACCAGCGCGATGCTCTGGTCCTTTCCGTGATGCTCGATGAGGTCGAGCACGGTCCCCGTCTGCAGGACCTGCGAGGGCGGAACTTCGATGGCCTGGTTGACGATCACGCGTTTGGCCTTGGACGGCCCGGCGACGATCGTCTGGTGCGGGGAGGTGGTCGCCTTCAGGTACAGCCGCGAGAGCAGGCGCACGGGCTGCCTGTTCATGGCCCGCAGCGAGTCGATGTAGCGGTCCATCCTGCGCGCGAACTCGCGCTGGTAGTCGGTCTCCTCGCCCGAGAAGAGCTGGGTCTCGAACCAACCCGGCAGGCAGGGGGCGATCTGGTAGGTGTCGCCCGCGCCGTCCAGCACGCGCGTCACGAGGTTCTTGCGCAGGACCGACTCGAACATCCGTCCGGCGGCGGCCGTCTCGAGGCCCGACCGCGCGGCGGCCTGGGACCGGGTGAGCGGCGCAACCCCCAGCGCCAGCAGGTACTTGGCCTCCCCGGGGTCGATGGCGTGATCGAAGCAGTCGAGCAGCGCCTCGTTGATGGGACTTCCGTCCACGCTCATGCGGCCCATGCGACGCGCGAGCTCGCGAAGGTGCCGGGGGTCGTTGCGCATGGCGCCAGCATCCACGGGCGGTCGCGCGACCACAATGCCCTCGCAGGGTGGACTCGCCTACAGATCGCCCGCGAGGAACCTCTCGACCAGGGCCACCAGCAGCGGAGGGGTCTCCTGCATCGGGTAGTGCCCCGACTCGACGATGGCCTTCACGGTCAGGCGAGCACAGAGCGGCGCGAGGAGCTGCTGCACGGCCGCACTCCGCATCGGCTCGGCGTCCTGCTCTCCGGTCACGGCCATGACCGGCACTTCGACCGTCGAGTGGGGATCGGACAGACCCCGTCGCGCGAACATCTCGGCGTACGCCGCCACCGCATCGGGGGACGCACTGGCCCGCCACCGCGAGAGCTTGTCCTTCAGCCACCCCGCCGACAGCCGGTTCCCCTGGCTCGCCTGCAGCGCACGCAGGCGAAGCTGGTCGTCGCCCCGCGCGACGGCGCGCAGCGACTCGAGCGTCGCGTCGTCGGCGCCGAAGCCGGTCGGCGGCGGCGGGGTCACGAGCACCGTCCGCGTGATCCGCGCGGGGTGGTGCTGGGAGAGGTGCAGCGCCACCAGCGTGCTCATCGAGTGGCCGACCAGCGAGAACCGCTCCCACCCAAGCCCGTCCGCCAGCGCGAGCACGTCCCCTGCGGCCTCTTGCAGATCGAACCGCCCCGGTTGCTCGCGCGACCGGCCGTACCCGCGCAGGTCGGCGAAGGCCCAGGTGAAGGTCTCGAGGTCGAGGTAGGGCCTCGCCCCATCCCAGGTGGACGTGTCGCCCATCCAGTCGTTGAGGACGATGACGCACACCTTGCCTGAACCCACCAACTCGTGGCCGAGCATCCCGGGCCTCCTCACTGCCAGCGCCAGTCGTTGGCGCAGCGCGGCAAGCTCCCACGCGCGTGCTCGGCGAGGCAAGGCGGAGCCGCTCAGTCCGTCCGCGCCAACCTCCCTACGCGGCTCTGCTCGATCGCCCGGTCCACGCG
>CAZAIE010000798.1:0-4030 GCA_964485035.1 uncultured Myxococcaceae bacterium
CTCTGGAGCCGCGGCCAGGGTCAGCGAGAGCAGCAGCGTGGGGAGGGACATGGTGCGCAGAGCGTACCCGCCGCACGGCGTGCGGAGGAAGGCGCTGAGCTATCCTGCGGCGCCGCGCCACCAGCCAGACACCCGCGAATGGACACCCCCCCCATGAAGACTTCCTTCGCCATCTCGACGCTCGTCCTCTCGCTCGCCTGCGGCTGCGGCAGGGCGGGCCCCGCCCGGCCCCGCCTGAGCAAGATCGCCTACAGCAATGGCACGGAGGTGGCGTTCACCTACTCCAATGGCCGGCCCACCGCGGTGACCATCGCTCGAGCACCGGGCTACCCCCACGAGTTTGCGCTCTCCCACTCCGGCGGCCGCATCACTTCGGTGACCCACACCTTTGGCGGGAAGGTGCAGACCGCCAGCTCGCTCTCGTACGAGGGAGGGCGGCTCAAGACCGTGACCCTTACCGACGCAGCAGGGGCGACCCTCCTCAGCCTCACGCACTCGTACACCGAGGGAAAGCTCAGCAAGACCGAGCAGAGCTGGGGGCAGTCGGGCGTCCAGACCACGACCTTCTCCTACGTCGGCGACCGCTTGGACGTCCAGGTGGACGAGGACGTCCTGGGGCTCATCGACCAGACGACCCAGCACGTGTACGACGGCGAGCTGCTCGTCCGGTCCGAGAGGAACGGACCGTACCCATCGCTTCTCCGCTACAGCTACGACGAACAGCAGCGCCTGCAGAAGGTGGTCGGCATCCGGACCACCACCTACGAGTACGTCGGGGACCTGGTGTCCAAGGTCGTCACCGACGATGGACGGACCTCACTGACGGCGACCTACTCCTACGAGCAGGGAGAGGCGGAGGGCGTGATCCCACTGGTCATCGAGTTCTACCTGACCGTGCTGCTCGCCACGAACCACCCACGGTTCGACCTCGCCGGTCGGATGATTCCTTTGGACGAGCCCCTCCTCACCTCGGACGTCCTCTTCCTGGGAATGGACTGACGGCCCCACCCGCTCACTTCAGCGTGTCGGTCACCTTCACCGTCAGATCGAAGCTGAAGTCCATGTAGTCGCACCGGAAGGGCGGCACCGAGCCGGCCTTGCCACGGGCGAGGTGCCCCGTGAAGTGCACCTTCAGGGTCCCCGACGAGGCCGGGCTGGCGACCGACACCGTGCAGGCCCCGTAGAGACAGTCACCCTCGACGGCAGTGTTCTGGTTGATCGAGTCGTAGCCACCCTGGTCGTAAGCCGGGTTGCCGTCGTCGCTGGGCACCCCCGAGGCGCGCAGCTTCATCAGGTACGAGTCGCACTTGTAGTCACCGACCGTGTTGAGGTCGAGGTCCTCCTCGTTGCGGCCACCGATGCCGAGGCTGGTGAGCGGCCCGCCCTTGGGGAAGTAGACGCGGAAGCCCCTGCGGTGGAGGTCATCGAGGCGCGTGCACTCGTCGGGAAACGAGAACTCCGCCTTGTCGACCCCCGTGCCCTTCGCGTTGGCCAGGGACGCCGTGCACGTCGGGTCCGGCTTGGGCGTGAGCTCGCACGCGGACAGGACTACCACCATCACCGCAAGGATTGCTTGGTACAGCTCCATGAGTCACTCCTCCAAGTCGGGCGCACCCTATGCCAGCGACCGCGCCACCACAACCGGTCGTCCGGACCGGACGGAGGTAGGCTCCGCCCGTGCTCACCCTCCTCGAGACCCTCGCGCGCGAGGCCGGCGATCCTGCTGCAGCACCGTGGCGCGCCGCTGCGCTTCGGCCCCGACAACTTGGTGGGCCAGGTGGTGCTGTTCCCGACGAGCCTCTACTCCCTGGACCAGCGGACGCTCGAGCACCTCCGCCGCTTCCGCTCCGACGACACGCTGCGACTCCCTCTGGGTGCGCGCCTGGGGATGAGTCCCCGTCTCTGGCTGGGACGAACCAGGCCCTGAGCCAGCCCGCTGAAGCGGGCTGGGGGGGCGCTTCCTCCCCCGGACTCGAACTCGTGGTGTCGTCCTCGCTGAAGTGATCGGCATCGTCTAGCCCGGGGGATTCATCCGGATTCATCCCCCGGGACAGAGCCGCTGCAGCTCCGCAGGCGGGACCTTGTGCCGAGCGCTGGAGAGGTCGGTCGCCGTGGCGCAGAACGCACGGCGGAAGGCCTCGTCCCCGGTCACGAAGTCGTGAAGCCGAAGCAGGGCCAGCTCGTGGGAGGTCGGCTGGTCGGGACGGTCGCGGTGGTTCCGGGCCGCCGCCAGCTCCCGCTCGATCTCCTGGCGCGCGTCGGGCCTGCCCCGGAGCTCCGCGTAGCCCCAGCCCGAGAAGGCGTCCTCCCAGAAGAGCGGCTCCCGGGAGTGCAGGCCGACGAGCTGCGCCGTGGATCGCGCGCCAGGTCGTGCCGCCCAGAGTGCGGGGACGGCCAGCACCAGGACGATCGCCGCGCGGGTCAGGTCGAGCCCGAGGCGCCCCGACCGGATCAGCGAGAGCGCGAACGCGGGGAGCATCAGCGCCGCGAAGAGCCACTGGCTCGCCAGCGGAGAGACGAAGAAGCCCAGGAAGACCACCCCGAGCGCGAGCCCGAAGCTGCCGTACCGCAGCGCGGCTCCGCCGCAACCGAAGTGCTCGTGCCGACCATCCAGCGGCGGAGCCGCGGTCGACAGTCGACAGTTGAGGGTCGAGAGCAGGCCTCACGACCCGCCGGCCGGTTGCTGCGGTGCACTACAAATCCTCCCGCCCCGAGAAGCTTTCGAGCGGTAGTAGTACAGGGCCCTCGCGAGCGGCTTCTTCGCCGGGTCCCCGCGGACTTAGGCCAGCAGGAAGACCAGCCGCTCCAGGAAGAAGGCGAAAAAGACGCTCCCTCCCGCGTTCATCCACCAGTACTGGCGCTGGCTCACGGTCATGCCGCACGTGCCGCAGGCGCTTGCCGCCGCTGGGAGCGCAAGGGCGGCCAGCACGAGCAGAGCCCCCAGCGCCGAACTGCGGGATCTCATGACGTCCTCCTCACGGCGGGGGGAGCAGCGCGCAGGCCGCAGCGTGCCCCATCCCGCAGGCGCGGCGGAAGTGGCGCTCGGCGGCCTCGTCGTCGCGGGGAACGCCCTGGCCGTTCTGGTAGAGGTTGCCGAGTCGCAGGCAGGCCTCCGGCAGCTCCCGCTCGCAGGCCAGCTCGTAGAGCGGACGGGCCTGCTCGAAGCTCCGCTCGCCGCCCAGGCCTTCTTCCCAGAGCACGCCGAGTCGCAGGCACGCGGCCGGGACCCGGGCCGCACAGGCAGCGCGGTACGCCTCTCGCGCAACATCCAGACCCCGGCCGGAGGACTCCAGGAGCGCGCCCAGCTCCGCGCACGCGGCGTGGACCCCGCCGTCGCAGCCGCGCGAGAAGAGCTCCCGCGCGCGAGCCGGGTCGGTCCCGGTGAGTCGCCCCGCAGCGAGGCAGGCCTCGGTCTCCCCCAGCTCGCAGGCGGAGGTCAACGGCTCGCGGCTCGCGCTGCCCTCGAGCACGAGGCCCAGCTCGAGGCAGGCCCGGCCGAGCTGGGCGCTGCACGCGCTGCGATACAAGCCGGCCGCCCTCGTCTGGTCGGCCGCGCCGCCCCTGCCCGAGACGAGCAGCCGCGCGAGACCGGCGCAGCCCTCGGGGTCGCCAGCGGCGCAGGTCTTCTCGAACAGCGCGCGTGCCTCTTCTGGGGCCACTTCGCTGCGCAGGACGCCGAGGAGCTGGCACCCGGGGAGATCGCCGCGCGTGCAGGCACGTCGCAGGAGTGGCTCGCCTCCCAGCGCGGTGCAGGCCTGCGGCTGGCCCGCGTCGCACAGCGCTCGGAGCCGGGCTTGCTCGGCGGACTCGCCGGGGTGTTGCGGACGCATCGCGAAGCGGAACGAGCAGGCGAAGGGGGGCAGCCCGAGCAGGAGCAGGGCAGCGAGGGCGAGGACGCGTCCGCGGCGCGAGAACTGGTCCAGCGCGGGCCCGGGCTCCAAGGGAGCGAGTCGGCAGAGCAGGCCCGCAACCAGTCCGACCGCGACCCCGGTGAGGTGTGCGGCCCAGTTGAAGAAGGCGGCGGAGGGCA
>CAZAIE010000799.1:0-4017 GCA_964485035.1 uncultured Myxococcaceae bacterium
AGTTAGCAGGAAGCCTCCGGGGTGCGAAGGCCGCCGATCGGCCGCCGATCGGCAGGGAGCGGTAGGGAGCGGCAGGGCCGCGGGGGCGACCCTGCCGTCCGTCGGCCTTGCTACGGAGAGGGCCAGGCCGGGGGGACGTAGCCCGGCAGGAACCCCAGCTCGGCCGGGAAGCCGGCTTGCGTCGGGGCGGCGTGGCTGTCGAGCCAGCCCTCCATCGCCCGCACCGCCGTCTCCAGCTGCGCCGCGGTGTAGTCGCAGTGGCCCACGGTGGTGGTGAAGACCTGCACCAGCCGGTCACCGCGGCCGGCTGGTGCAGGTCTTCACCACCACCGTGGGCCACTGCGACTACACCGCGGCCGGCGGCGTCGACGGTCTCGCGGTACTTGGACTCGTGGTGGGGGATGACCAGGCCGTCGTAGATGCCGTGCAGCGTCAACACCGGACCGGTGATGCGGCCGGTGAAGTCGGCGTAGCGCTCGAGGTAGCGGCGGGCGTGGGGGTCGGCGGTGACGTTCCGGCGTGCGTTCATCGCCGCGAGCAGCGGGTCGGCGTCCACGCCCAGCGACGCCAGGTAGGCCTTCTCACCCGCGGTGAGCGCGTAGGCGTGGTCCACGTTCTGGACCACGTTGCCGCCAGCGCGGACCTGGATCTCCGCGAGCGCCTCGGTCGCGAAGTACATCGCCTGGAAGAGGAAGGGCGGCTCGGAGGCGCTGGGAGGCGAGTAGAAACCCGCCGGAGCCCGGTGCGCGACCAGCCGCAGGAACTCGAACTTCCCGAAGTTGGCGCGGTTCACGGTGCCGTCCGGGTTCAGGAGCCGCGACTGGATGACCGGGGCGACCTCGGTGGCGAAGACGAGGTCGTTGCGCACGTTCCCAACGGCGCCCCAGCTCGCGGGCCAACCGAAGAGCACGTCCCACGCGACCGAGAGATCGACCGTCTCGTCGAAGGTGCGGGTGGTCCCCGCGGCCACGTCGCACATGGGGATGGCGCCGTCGTAGAGGTGCGGGTGCTTCTCGATGCTGCGCAGCGTCACCGCGCTGCCCATCGACCGGCCCCAGAGGATGGTCTTCTCGGGGTGGCCGACGGTGCGGCGGAAGAAGCGGGTCAGCTCCGCGGTCTCCTCCAGCCCCTCGTCCACCGCCCAGCCGCCGGCGCTGTAGGCCGACCCCGCGAGCGCGTAGCCCAGCGCCAGGAAGTGCTCCTCCTGGGTGGGGTCGACGTACGAGGGGGTGATGGGCAGGAAGGGCGTCACCTGCCGGCCGTAGCCGTGGGCGAACACCAGCAGCGTCCCGTTCCAGTTCGCGGGGACGCGGATTCGGTAGGGCGCGCCGCCCAGGGTCCCGGCGAGATCCAGCGGGAGACGGGGCTTCTTGCAGGCCGTGGCGGACTGGGGAAGGAGCAACGCGACGAGGGCCAACGCGGCGACCAGCGTTCGGAACGGGTTCATCGACTCTCCTTGGCTTTCGGGTGGGACGACGTGCTGCGGACTGCCCGGCTCCGGGCTGCGGGACGGGGGACCTACGACTTCGACAGCTTGAGGATTCGCTCGACCTCGTCGGCGAGGTCCTTGCCGTTCCAGGGCTTGGGGACCCAGCGCGCCCCCAGCGCCTCGGCGACCTCCCGGTTGGAGTGGTAGGCGCTGACCACCAGCACCGGCAGGTCCCGGGTGGCCGGCTGGGCCCGGACCTCGCGCAGCACGGTGAGCCCGCTCACCCGCGGCATCATCACGTCGAGCAGGAGCAGGTCCGGCGGCCGCCGCGCGATGTCCTCGCTGGCCGCCCGCGGATCGAGCAGGGAGACCACCTCCAGGTCCAGCCGGCGCAGGGCGAGGCTCACCGTCTCGCAGGCGACCGGGTCGTCGTCCACCACCAGCACGCGCTTGCGGGCGCCGGGCAGGACGACCGGGGCGTCGGAGGCCGGCTGGGCGGGGGCGCCGCTGGTGGGCAGCCGGACCCAGAAGGTGCTGCCCTGGCCCGGCGCGCTGTCGACCCCGATGGCGCCGCCGTGCATCTCCACCAGCTTCTTGGAGATGGCCAGCCCCAGGCCAGTCCCGCCGTGCTTGCGCGTGGACGACCCGTCGACCTGCCGGAAGCTCTCGAAGAGCAGCTTCTGGTGCTCGGGGGCGATGCCGATGCCCCAGTCCCGCACCCGGAAGACCCAGGCCGCGTCCTCGCTGGCGCACGAGAGCAGCACCCGCCCGCCGTCGGGGGAGAACTTCACCGCGTTGGCGAGCAGGTTGATGAGCACCTGCGCGAGCTTCACCGGGTCGGCCTGCACGCTCGCGCCCGCGGTCTCGCCCTCGAGGTCGATGCGGATGCCGCGCTTCTCGGCGATGGGGAGCACCGTGGAGCGCGCCTCGGCGAGCAGCTGGGACAGCTCCACCGGCCCCACCTGCAGCACCATGCGCCCCGCCTCGAGCTTGCTGTAGTCGAGGATCTCGTTGACCACCGAGAGCAGGTGCGCCCCGCTGCGGCGGATGGTCTTCAGGAAGTGCACCGCCTCCGCCGGGTCGCCCTCGAAGCGGTGGGCGCTCCTGAGCTCGAGGCCCGGCCGGGCGCAGTCGGGGCAGGGAGTGGAGGGGTCGGCCGGCTCGTCCGCCTCCAGCTCGAAGAGCGCGCCGCAACCCGGGCACCTCGCGTGTCGCTGCTCGCGGAACTGCTCGAGGATGCCCTCGGGGATGTTGATGATGGAGTTCAGCGGCGTGCGCAGCTCGTGCGAGACGTTGGCCAGAAACTCGCCCTTCACCCGGGTCGACTCGCGCGCCGCCGCCAGCGCGGTGGCCAGCTCGGCGTTGCTCTGCTGCAGCGAGACCGCGAGGCTGCGGTTGAGCCCGCTGATGCGCAAAAACTCGGCCACCACCACGAAGGCGACGATGAAGGGCAGGACCGAGAGCGCGATGGGGAACAGGCGCGGCGCCTGCAGGTGCCCCAGGTCCCCCAGCAGGTCGACCACGCCCGCGCCGGTGAGCTGGAGGAAGCCCAGGCCCAGCATCGGCGCCGAGAAGCCGGTGCGGGGACGCTCCCAGAGGCTGCGCGCGGTGACGTAGAGGAAGTACCCGACGACGAGGAAGCTCCACCGCGCGTACCACTTGTAGACCTCGAGGCCGTGCACGTCGTCGAGGACGCAGAGCGCCAGCATCATCAGCGCGCAGACGGCGCGGTTGAGCTTCAGCAAGAGGGGCGCGCGCTCGAAGAAGTAGCTGCCCGCGAACTCGGCGATGGCCAGCCCGCTCAGCGCCACGCTGAAGGGCGCGAGCTGCAGCCGGTGGAGCACGGAGAGCGAGGTGAAGGGGAAGCCAGCGCGCAGGGCGAGGTAGAACCCGGTCGCCAGGATCACCCCCAGCGCCGTGGCGTAGCGCCGCCGCTCGCCGCCCCACTCGATGGCCAGGAGCGAGCCGAGCAGCACCGCCAGGATCAGCAGCGCGTACACCGGCCCCACCAGCAAGAAGTCCGCGAGCCCGCGCGCCTTGAGGAAGAACGGCTCGAGGTGCGCCGCCGCGCCCAGGTAGAGGCGGCGGTCCTTGGCCCCCAGCGGCTTGGGGTCGTTGCGGGCCTCGGTGAGGAACCTGAGCGCGAGGAGGTTGCGGCCAGGGTGGACCACCTCGGGCGGCAGGTCGAAGCCCTCGAGGCTGTTCAGGTCGAGCTTCAGGTCGTGCACCGGCTCCCCGGCGCTGCCGACCAGGCGCCCGTTCACGTACAGCTCAGCGTGCGCCCGCCCCAGCTCCCCGAAGGTGAGGAAGAGGGGCTGGCTGGCGAGCCCGGGCGAGAGATCCACCACCCGCCGGGCCACCAGCCGCTTGCCCTCGACCCGGGCCGCCGGGCCAGCCGCCTCGGGCCACCCCGAGTCGTCGAAGTCCGGCGCGAGCCATCCCGGCTCGTCGCCGGCCTGCATCCGCCACTGACCCGCCAGGTCCACCACCTGCGGCCGGGCCTCGGCGGGCAGGTGGTGGCTGTGCAGCACGCCGGCGAAGGGCGCGAAGGGGAGCGCTTAACGGATGAAGGTACTGGTCGCTGTCAA
>CAZAIE010000800.1:0-4015 GCA_964485035.1 uncultured Myxococcaceae bacterium
TGAAGACCCCGCTGCTCACCGGGCTCTTCATCACCCGGGTCCAGCAGCTGCTGGAGGCCATGCTCACCCCGCGCGCCAGCCTCCACGGCGTGCTCATGGACGTCTTCGGCGTGGGCATCCTCCTGCTCGGCAAGAGCGGCATCGGCAAGAGCGAGTGCGCGCTGGACCTGATCATGCGTGGCCACCGGCTGGTCGCCGACGACATCGTCGACGTCTTCCGCCGCGGGGACACCGTCTACGGCTCCGGCTCGCCCATCATCCGCCACCACATGGAGATCCGTGGGCTGGGCATCATCAACATCAAGGACCTCTTCGGCGTCGCCGCCGTCCGCGACACCAAGAAGATCGAGCTGGTGGTGGAGCTGGTGGAGTGGCACCCCGAGGAGGAGTACGACCGCCTCGGCGTCGAGGACCGCACCTACAACGTCCTGGACGTGCCCACCCCGCTGCTGGTGGTGCCCGTCCGCCCCGGCCGCAACATGACCACCATCCTCGAGGTCGCCGGGCGCAACCACCTGCTCAAGCTGCAGGGGCACCACTCCGCGCGCGCCTTCCAGGAGCAGCTCTCCCGCGCCATCGCGGACAGCGCGACCGCCCAGGCCTCCCGCGAGGAGCCGGAGTGACCCCCGTGAACAACCCCGTCCGGCCCCGCATCGTCGTCCTCACCGGGCTCTCCGGCGCAGGCAAGTCCACCGCCACCCGCGCGCTGGAGGACCTGGGCTTCTTCTGCATCGACAACCTCCCGGTGGTGCTGCTCCCGAAGATGACCGAGCTGGCCGCGGCCGCGGGCGCGGAGATCCACTTCCTGGCCATCGTCATCGACGCGCGCGAGGGCCGCTTCCTCTCCGACGCCCCGCGCTACATCGAGGAGGCGCGGCGCGCCGGGAACCCGGTGGAGGTGGTGTTCCTCGACAGCTCCGACGAGGTCCTCATCCGCCGCTTCTCGGAGACCCGCCGCCGCCACCCGCTGGCGCCCGACGGGACCGTGCCCCAGGGCATCCGCCAGGAGCGCGAGCGGCTCGCCGACCTGCGCAAGCTCGCGGACCAGGTCATCGACACCTCCAGCCTCAACGTGCACGAGCTGAAGGGGCTGATGCAGGCCCGCTTCGCGCCCTCGCCGCAGGGCGGGCCCAGCGTCTCGGTGATGTCCTTCGGCTACCGCTACGGCATCCCGCCGCAGGCCGACCTGGTCTTCGACGTGCGCTTTTTGCCCAACCCCTTCTTCGTCCCCGAGCTCAAGGCCTTCACCGGCCGCGACCCGCGCGTGGCGCAGTACGTGCTCGACCGGCCGGAGACCAAGGACTTCCTGCAGCGCATCGGCGAGCTGTGCGACTTCCTGCTCCCGCACTTCCAGCGCGAGGGGAAGGCGTACCTCACCGTGGCCATCGGCTGCACCGGCGGCAAGCACCGCTCGGTGGCGCTGGCGCACGCGCTGGGCGACCGGCTCGCCGCCGGCCACCGCGTGCAGGTGTGGGACCGCGACTCCGAGAAGGAGTGAGGCCGCTCAGGCCGGGGTGCTGGTGACGAAGCGGCGGCGGTCGCGCGCGCAGAGCACCTGCACCACCTCGCGCCCCGCCATCGCCGCCCCGGGCAGCCCGCCGGGCGCGTTGGTCCACATCGAGGCCAGGAAGAAGTGCTCCAGCCCGGGGAGCGTCTTGCGGATGTACCCGTGGCGCTCGCGGAACTCCCCGTCGAGGTTCCAGGTCATCATCACGCCGCGCCAGTTCGAGGTGTAGCGCTCGAAGGTGAGCGGGGTGGCCACGTCCAGCGCCTCCACGCGCGCGCCCAGGCCCGGCCAGCGACGCTCCAGCACCTGCACGAAGGCGTCCCCCAGCCGCGCCTTCTCGGCGCGGTAGGCGGCCCGGTCCCCGCGGAGGCTGTCCCAGAACTGCCCGTCGGACATGAAGAGCCCCGAGAGCGCGGTCTTCCCCGGCGGCACGAGCGAGGGGTCGAACCCGAAGTTCTTCACGTTCACGCACTCGAGGCGCCGGCCCCCGGCGTCG
This sequence comes from uncultured Myxococcaceae bacterium, assembly GCA_964485035.1. Lineage (GTDB taxonomy): Bacteria > Myxococcota > Myxococcia > Myxococcales > UBA5297 > CAZAIE01. The sequence continues at coordinate 2,004 of CAZAIE010000800.1, forward strand.
AGCGGCTCGGGCAGCTCCAGCACCTCGCCCACCACGTCGGCCTCCGCGGAGAGGTCGCGGTCCACCCCGGCGCTCACCAGCACGACCGGCGGGGTGAGCTTGCCGTGCGCGAACAGATCCTCGTGGGTCGGGTCCAGCCGCCAGCCGCCCAGGAGCCGCTCCGCCGCGGACTTCAGGTCCATCGCCGCGACCACCTCGTCCGCGCGGTGCAGCACCCCGCCCGCGACCACGCCCACCGCGCGCCCGCCCTCAACCGCCACCCGCTCCACGCGCGAGCCCAGGTGCAGCGTCCCGCCCAGCGCCCTGAAGCGCGCGGCGATGGCCTGTGCGAAGGCGTCGGACCCGCCCAGCGGGAAGCCGGCCGCACGCCGCCACAGCGGCCCCAGGGTGAACAGCAGCGGGAAGAGCGACAGCCCCTCGATGCCGTAGAAGACCCGCCGGAACGAGGCGCGCAGGAAGGGGTCCTGGAACCGGTCCGCGAAGGCCTCGATGGGCGTTCCGACCGCGGTGAGGAACGGGCGCAGCCGCGGCAGGAGCGAGAGCCCCAGCTTCAGCTTGTCCCACGGCCCCTGCACCTCGTCCGCCAGCAGCGGGAAGGAGAGGTCGGCGAGCCGGCGCACCAGGCGGCACAGCTCGCGGCTCGGCGCGGCGTCCGCGGGCGAGAGCTCGAGCAGGTGGCGCTCCAGCCGGTCCGGGTCGGCCCAGAGGGTGAAGACCCGGCCCTCCCTGGAGCGGAACCGGTAGAAGGCGTCCTTGTCGTGGAACCGGCGCCCCTGCAGCGCGCCCAGCTCGGACCAGACCTGGAAGAAGCCGTTGCCCGGCCCGGACCCGATGAGCCAGTTGATGCAGCCGTCGAAGACGAAGCCCTTGCGGCGCCAGTCGGTGCACAGCCCGCCGGGCCGGTCGTGCGCCTCGTGGATCTCCACGTCGTAGCCGTTCATCAGCGCGTAGCAGCCGGCGGAGAGCCCGGAGATGCCCGCGCCGATGACCACCACCTTCTTCTTCGCCTGGCTCATGCGTGGGCCTCCCAGTAGGCCACGAGGTCCGCCATCCCCCGTGCGGTGCGCTCGTGGAACCAGGCGCGCACCTCGTCGAGCGGGTAGCCCGCGGGCAGGCAGGAGGCGGGCAGCGGCGGCTCGCGGCCGAAGCAGACCTCGTGGAAGACCGGTCCGGCGTAGAGCAGCCGGCGGCCCCGCGTGACCGGGTCGAGTCCCCGCTCGTCGAGGAAGGCCCCCGCGAGCCGGCGGAAGCGGAGGAGCTCGGCGGCGCGGCCGCGCAGGTCGAAGGCCCGGGCCAGGCGGCGCTCGAGCGAGGCGGCCTGCGGCCCCGGGCACCGGAAGAGGAACACGTGGTCGGCCACCCGGGCCCTGGCCAGCGCCGCCTCGACCCCCGCGGGGTCCACAAGGCCGCAGGCCCAGGCGTTGTGGGCGATCCGCGCGAAGCCGAACCAGCCCAGCACCTCGCGGACGCGGCGGCGGCCGGCCTCCTCCTCGGTGCAGAACGAGGCGACGGCGAGGAGGAAGCCCTCGGGCCGCGCGGCCCGCTGCCCCACCGCCTCCCCCACCGCGCGCTGCACCGCCGACAGCCGCAGCCGGAGCGCGCCCTCGGCGTCCTGGAAGCACTCGACCTCACCCGAGGCTCGCCCCCGGGAGAGGGCGGTGCGCACCGCGCCCCAGGAGTGACCCGCGAACTCCGCGAGGTCGCGCAGCATCGGGAGCCCCGGCGCGCGCAGGCCCGGCACCCCGGCGAGGACGTGCTCCGCCCAGATCGACGGGGTGGCCAGCACCTCCTTCAGGGAGAGCGGCCAGGCGGCCCGGAAGGCGGTGGACGCGCGGCGGTCGTCGGACTGTTTCAGTGCACGTGTCATTTACGACAGGACTCGTAACAGCCCTGTCGGACGCACGTCAAGCCGCCGGACGGCCCGGCACCCGCGTCACAGACCGATCGCGAACCAGTTGATGTCCGCGTCGCACTCCGCCTGGTTCCAGACCCGCAGGGTGTTCTGGTCGATC
>CAZAIE010000801.1:0-4000 GCA_964485035.1 uncultured Myxococcaceae bacterium
GGGCAGTCGAGTCTGGCACCGCGCCGGGCAGCGGAGTCTGGCACCGCGCCGGGGCAGTCGAGTCTGGCACCGCGCCGGGCAGCGGAGTCTGGCACCGCGCCGGGCAGCGGAGTCTGGCACCGCGCCGGGGGCAGTCGAGTCTGGCACCGCGCCGGGCAGTCGAGTCTGGCACCGCGCCGGGCAGCGGAGTCTGGCACCGCGCCGGGGCGGCCGAGTGCCAGGCTCCGAACTCGGTGATGACGGCCAGCAATGCGGATGGCTGGTGGGACGCCCCGATTCCCCCCGTTGACCACGTCCCTGGACCGAGGCACCCTTATGCGCAGTCGTTGGTCGCTCACGAGGTTGGATGATCGCCGTCGGACTCCAAGCGGACCGGGTGTAGGCGGGCGCCGGACTTTCCGGTGCCCCGTTCGTTCCCGTTTCGCCCCGATTGAACCGTGCCCGGGCGCGCCTTGCGTCCGGGTGCTTGCGCGTGCGCCCTGCGCCGCGATGGAGTCCGTCATCGTGTCCGAGCTGAGCCTTTTGGGTTGGAGTCCCTTCTTCGAAGCACAGTGGCAGCAGTGGGCGAGTCCGGAGCTCGTCCCCGCCCGCGTCGCGGCCGAGCACCGCGATGCCTACGAAGTCTGGTCCGCGCGAGGCCAGGGACTGGCCCGGCTCACTGGCCGTCTGCGCCGCGAGCTGGGGGAGGACGGGCGACCGGTCGCAGGCGACTGGGTCGCGCTCGGCGGTGAACCGGGCGAGGGAGAGGTGACCGTCGAGCGGCTGTTCGCGCGGCGCAGCGCCTTCTCCCGTGGCGCGGCCGGCCGTGAGGCGCGCAGGCAGGTCGTCGCCGCCAACCTGGACCGGGTGCTGGTGGTCCAGGGCGTCGACGGCGACTTCAACCTCCGGCGGCTCGAGCGCTACGTGGCGCGGGTCTGGGCCAGCGGCGCCCAGCCCACGGTGGTGCTGACCAAGGCGGATCTGTGTGCCGACGTGGCGGCGCGGCTCTCCGAGGTGGAGTCGCGCTGCCCGGCGGTGCCGGTGCTGGCGGTGTGCGCGCCAGCGGGCGAGGGACTCACCGGCCTGCGCGCGCTGGTCGGGACCGGCGAGACCGCAGCGCTGGTCGGCTCCTCCGGTGCGGGCAAGTCCACGCTGGTGAACGCCCTGCTCGGCGAGGCGCGCATGGCCACCGCCGAGGTGAGCGAGCGCGACGGCCGTGGCCGCCACACCACCGTCCACCGCCAGCTCCTGCGCCTGCCTGATGGCGCCGGACTGCTCCTCGACACCCCAGGCATGCGCGAGCTGCAGCTCCTCGACGACGAAGGGCTCTCCAGAGTCTTCGAGGACCTCGAGACGCTGGCAGCCGCGTGCCGTTTCTCCGACTGTGGCCACGAGGGAGAGCCCGGGTGCGCCGTGCGCGCCGCGGTGGCCAGCGGCGAGCTCGAGCCCGACCAGCTGGACCACTACCTCCAGCTACGGCGCGAGGCCCGCGCCGCCGAGCTCCGCCACGACGAGCGGCGCCGCCGCGAAGCCGATCGGGCGTTCGGCCGGATGACGCGCGACGTGGGGGAGCTGCGCCGAGCCAAGCGGGTAGAGAGCTGCCGGAGAGGAGGCGAGGTCGAATGCCCCAGGCAAGCTCCCTCTCCCTAGGTCAGTCCCGTCGCGAAGCGACAGGGCTGACCGTCCTGGGAGAGGGGGAGAGGGCCCGCCACGGTGCCCCCCAAGTTCCCACGGGGCCCACTGCTTGTCCGCAATGCTCTCGCCGCCTCACCTCAGCCCGGCGAGCTTCTCCAGCGCCGAGGGGAGCCCGGCCACCAGCAGCGTGTCCGAGTCGGTGAGCTTGCGGTCGGGGTCGGGCACCGCGAGCATCTGGTCGCGCAGGACGTCGTGCACCGCCACCACCTGCACCCGGAACTTCTGGGGCAGCGACAGCTCGCGCAGGCTCTTGCCGTTCCAGTCCTTGGGCAGTGGCATCTCCTGCAGGCTCAGGTCGGGGCCGAGCTGCACGTACTGCAGCAGCCCGCCGCTGGTCACCCGGCTGGCCAGGGCCACCGCCGACTCCCGCTCCGGGAAGATGCTGTCGGTCGCCCCCAGCGCGTCCACGATGCGCGCGTGGTCGTCGGAGACCACCTTCACGTAGATCTGCTTCACCCCCAGGTCCCGGAGCGCCAGCAGCGAGAGCACGCTCGCCGAGAGGTTGTCGCCGGTGGAGATGATGGCCACGTCCGTGTTCTCGGCCCCCGCCTCCTGCAGCGCCCGGCGGTTGGTGCCGTCCCCCACCAGCGCGCGCGAGACCTTGGGGCCGATGCCGTCCACCAACTCCTCGCGGGTGTCCAGCGCCGCCACGTCGTGCCCCAGTTCGTGGAGCCGATGCGCCAGGGTGGTGCCGAAGTTGCCGAGGCCGACGACCAGGAACCGCTTCATGACCGCTCCCTCGCCGGCTCAGCCGACGATGATGTCCTCGCACGCCGGACGCAGGGCCCGGGGGGCGTTGCCGCGCAGCGACACCGCGGCGAAGAAGGCCAGCGGGCCGACCCGGCCCATGAACATGAGCGCGATGGTCAGGAGCCGGCTGGCGGTGCTCAGGGTGGGCGTGAGGTCCATGGAGAGCCCCACCGTGCCCAGCGCGCTCGCCACCTCGAAGAGGTGGGCGAGGAAGGACTCCCGCGACTGCTCGGCCGTGCTCCCCACGCTCTCGAAGGTGGTGAGCCCCATCAGCGCCGCGCTGAGCACCACGAAGGCGATGAGCGCGAGCGACACCGTCCGCTCCACCGTGGCCTCGGGGATGCTGCGCCCGTGCAGCACCACGTGCCGCCGCCCGCGCACCCGCGCCCAGGCCAGCGCCAGCAGCACCGCCAGCGAGGTGGTCTTGATGCCGCCCGCGGTGGAGCCGGGCGACCCGCCGATGACCATGAACAGCACGGTCACGAAGGCGGTGACGTTGCCCACCTGCGCGTAGGAGATGGAGTTGAAGCCGGCGGTGCGCGGGGTGACCGACATGAACCAGGCGTTCATCACCTTGTCCACCGGGCCGAGCGGCGCCAGCACTCCGTTCCACTCGAAGACGCCGAAGACGATGGCGCCGCCCAGGAGCAGGCCGAGGGTCACGGTCACCGCGGCGCCGGTGTGGGACGAGAGCCGCCGACGGCTCCTGAACCCGCCGCCCTTCCACCAGCGATGGCTCTCCTCCACCGCCAGGTAGCCCAGGCCTCCGGCGATGATCAGCGCGCTGATCACCAAGAGCGTGAAGGGGCGGTGCGCGAAGCCGATCAGGCTGTCGCTGAAGGTGGAGAAACCGGCGTTGCAGAAGGCGCTCACCGAGTGGAAGACAGCGTGCCAGGCGCCCTGCACCATCCCGAAGTCGGGGACCCAGAAGAAGAAGAGGAGCAGCGCCCCGGTGCCCTCGGCGAAGAAGGTGTACTTGGCCACCTGGATGGTCATGCGGATGACGGCCTTGCTGCTGCTCCCTTCGGGCATCGAGGTCGCCAGCACCTCGCTGCGCAGCGAGAGCCGCCGGCCCATGCCGCCGATGATCAGCGTCGAGAGCGAGTACACGCCCAGCCCACCCAGCTGGATGAAGACCAAGAGCCAGAGCTGGCCCCAGAAGGTGAAGTAGGTCGCGGTGTCGACCACGTTCAGCCCGGTGACGCACACCGCGCTGGTGATGGTGAACAGCGCGTCCACGAACCCCGCGCGCGGTCCGGTGTAGAGCCCTGGCAGCCAGAGCAGGCCCGCGGTCCCGATGGCGATGAGCACGGCGAAGCTGGCGACGAACATGCCCTGCGCGGAGAGCTCGTTCCACCAGACCCAGACCCGGCGAAGGACTGTCCAGAAGGAAAACACGGCGCGGCAGCATGGGGGGACCGGGTCCTGGAAGCAAGCTGCGCCCAAGGGGGAACCCGGAAATCACTGTCTATTCAGAGAGATGCGATGGGTGGCAGCGGGATCTGGGGCGGGTTCTCCCAGAAGCTTCCACTGGTGCCAGGCCCTGGCGATTCTCCTCTGGATCCAAGGGCTTGGC
>CAZAIE010000802.1:0-3992 GCA_964485035.1 uncultured Myxococcaceae bacterium
CTTCTCCAACGGCGATCTGAAGCTCTACGGCGAGGGCACCGGGTCGCTGACGGTCACCGGGAACTCCGTGGACGGCATCGCCTGCGACGACGACCTGCTCATCAAGGCCGGCACCATCGCCGTGACCGCGAAGGACGACGCCATCCGCGGCAAGGACTCGCTCACCGTCGAGGGCGGCGTGGTGACCGCGACCGCCTCCACCGGCCACGCCCTGAAGTCGGACAACGAGGTGGACGTGGGCGCCGGGGTCATCTCCATCCTGGGCGGCACGCTGACGCTCAAGTCCACCAGCGCGGACGGAGTCCACGCGGCCAAGGAACTCACCATCGACGCGGGGACGCTCTCCATCGCCGCGAGCGCCGGGCAGGGGCTCAAGGGTGCGTCGGTCACGCTGAACGGCGGCGAGGTGAACGTGACCGCGTCCAAGGAGGGCGTGGAGGGGAACTTCATCACCGTCAACGACGGCACGCTGCGCGTCACCGCCAAGGACGACGGCCTCAACGCCACCTTCGACACCCAGGCCGGCGGCACGGAGAGGGACGACGGCGCGAAGCTGGCCCTCAACGGCGGGTACGTCTACCTGAACACCACCTCCGGAGACGCCATCGACTCCAACGGCAGCCTCACCGTCACGGGCGGCACGGTGGTCGCCCACGGTCCGCAGTCACAGCCCGAGGTGGGGATGGACGTGAACGGCACGAGCCTCTTCTCTGGCGGCACCGTGGCCATCTCCGCGCCCAACGCCGGTCAGATGCTCGAGCTGCCCTCGACCAGCTCCGGCCAGGCGTCGATGCTGCTGGTCTTCTCCTCGAGCAAGGCGGCGAACACGCTCATCCACATCCAGGATTCCTCGGGCGCGAGCCTGCTCTCCTTCGCTCCCTCGCGCGCGTTCGGCTCGGTCCTCTTCTCGTCACCCAGCCTCGTGAAGGGCGCGACCTACAGCGTGTACCGGGCGGGGACCGACGACGGGACCAACCGCGACGGTCTGTACACGGGCGGGAAGTACAGCGGCGGCACCCTGCTCGGGACCGTGACCCTCTCGACCATGGCCACGCGGGCGCAGCTCAACTGAGGGCGGTGGGCGTAGGCCTACGGTCCCACGCAGCGCATCCTGCCCAGGTCCTTGGGCTTCCAGTCCGTGCCGTGGTCGGCCTCGAGCCAGTAGCAGGTCTTGCCGCCCTCGAAGCGGGCCCGGTAGTACTCGACCGCCTGGGGGGCGCGGAGCTGGCCGAGCTGGAAGATGCGCTCGAAGGTGGCCTGGTCGCGGATGGTCTCGGTCTCGTGCGACTGCTCGTAGGTGCGGGTCGCGTCGAGCTGCGGGACGAGCTTGTCCCCCTCGACCGTGAGCCGCCACCACGTCGGGAAGTAGAGGGCGTCCGCGGCGACGGGGAGTTCCTTCCCCAGGACGGAGCAGGAGGCCTGATAGCACGAGGCTGGGGAGAAGTAGGCGCCCACCTCCAGGCTGCTCGTCGCCTCTGGGGAGATGCTGAAGACCCAACCCAGGTCGGGGAGGGCGTCGAGGAGGCGCCCGCGCGCCGTGTCCCAGAGGAAGGCGCCGAGGTGTGGACCGCCGGGCAGTCCGTTGCGGGCGATGAAGACCACCACGCGATTGGGCGCGACGTGGACGGCGTCCGTCCCGGGGCAGGGGTCGGCGGAGACGTGCGGCCCCCGGAACATGTACTCGTGCTCCCCGGGGAAGGCGGCGACCAGGCGCCCGCCCGGCGGGCCGACCCACACGCTCGTCTTGCCGGCGCTGGGGTCCGGCACCCGCGAGCGGAGCTGGACCTCGAAGCGCTGGCCGGTGACCGACTTGCACTGCGTGAGCGCGAGGACGTGGGGCGGTGGCGCGGCCGGAGCGGGCGAGGTTCCCGCGGCGGCCCAGCCCGCAACGAGCAGCAAGCCCTCGAGCAGTGTCATCGGCTCCTCCGGGGCGAACGGTCCGAGGGCGAAGCCTACTCCCGGCGGCGGTCGCGCAGGGCGCGTCGCTGGTGCGGAGCGCGGCGCCGGGGCGGGAGCGGGGTTGGAGGCGAGACCGCCTTGCCGCCCGAGTGCACACGGATGCGGCGGATCTCCTCGGGGCCAATGCCCAGCGACTCCAGGAAGTCCTGGTGCGCCTCGGGCGACTGCCGCTCGAAGGCGCGGTGCCACTCGGCGCAGTCCGCGTCGGTCATCCTCGCGCTCCGCAGCAGCGCGACCCACCTCGCCTTGGTCATGACCCGGCTCGGGCGCTGCGCCGCCCCGAGGAGGTCCAGCACCACCTGCTGCTGGCGGCGGAGCCCCGCGATCTCCCGGTTCAGCTCGTCGAGGCGGCGTTCGAGGGCGCAGGCCACGCCCGGTCGCTCCCGGTCGAGCACCGCGTGGATCTCGGAGACGGCCATCCCCGCGGCGCGGTAGCGGCAGATCTCCGCGAGCCTCATCGCATCGGCGTCCGAGTAGCGCCGGTAGCCCGCGGCGCTGCGCTCTGCGGGGGCCAGCAGGCCGATGCGTTCGTAGTAGAGGAGGGTCGCCCGCGAGAGGCCGAAGCGTGCGCCGAGTTGGCGGATGGTGAGCATCGGCTCCCAGTCTGCCGAGGCCGAAGCGCCCTGGCCACCGGCGTCCCGGGGCCAGGGCGCGTCTGCTACCGGCCCTTCGCGTGCTGGCGGATCTTGGCCACCTCGGCCGGGTCGATCTGCAGCCAGCGCAGGAAGGCCTCGTGGGCGTCGGGGTGGCGCTGCTCGAACGCGGCGTGGAACCGGTCGCGCTGGTCGGGCGTGAGGCCCGCGGCGTCGAGCAGCGAGAGGAATTCCTTCTTGGTGAGCGTGGTCATCGGGTGCTCCTGGGTGAGGGTGGGGTCGGCCGACACGCGTGAGCCTCCAGGCGGATCCGATAGACAGGTCAAGCGCTGGGACCGGGGCGGGCAGACGGGCACCGTCGGGACACCGGATGGTGTCGCGGGAGGGAGGAGCGCTGGGGGGCCGGTGGGGACTACCGGCGCTTGAAAGAGAGCGTCACCGAGCCGTCCCGGTGCCGGGTCACCTTGGCGGTGAAGTCGTCCTCGGCGTTCACCTTCTTCGCCAGCCGCTCCGCGCACTCGGCCGCGGTCCAGCCCTTCTGCGTGACCAGGTTGAAGCAGCGCGAGTTCGCCTCGGTGTAGTCGGTGCGTCCGAAGACGTCCTTGGTCGGCGCCTTGTCGTGGTCGAGGGTGAAGCCGAGGCCACGGGCGAACGCTCCGCCGCCGATGGGCGTGTTCACCATCCGGTCGCCCTTGGCGGTGCCGCGCAGGGTGAGGGAGTCCTTCCCCACGGTCAGCTTCAGGCCGGGGTCGCTCACGTGGTGCGTGAGGGCGATGGGGGTGGCCTTCGGCGCGGAGGGCTTCCCCGCGACAGGCTTCGAGGGCACCCAAAAGGCGAATGGGTTGAAGGGGGTGATCTTCGTGGGCATCACGGCGCTCCTCGTCGAGGCCGGGCCAGGCGGACGAAGGCTCGCACAGCAGCTCGGGTCGGGGCAATGGCTGGATCGGCAAGGAGGGTGATGGGACCATCCGGCTCCTTCCAGGAGCCCGCATGCGCGTCCTACTCGTGGTGCCACTCGCCGTCGCCCTGAATGCTTGCAGCGCAGGCCTCCGCTGCGATCTGCCCGCCGAGGCCCAGCCCGAGGACGTCTCGCGCCCGACCACGGTGGTGGGCACCGGGACCCCCGAGAGCTGCACCTCCGCCGCCTTCGTGGCCGCGGTGGCCAAGGGTGGGGTCATCACCTTCGCCTGCGGAGATCAGCCCCACACGCTGGTGCTCACCGAGACCGCGCGGGTCTTCAACCTGCAGGGCGGGGCGCCGGTGCCGAAGGTGGTCATCGACGGCGGCGGGAAGATCACGCTGTCGGGCGGTGGCCGGCGGCGCATCCTCTACCAGAACACCTGTGACGAGGCGCTGGGCTGGGTGACCTCGCACTGCCAGGACCAGGAGACGCCGCTGCTCGCGGTGCAGAACCTGACCTTCGTGGACGGGGACGCCACC
>CAZAIE010000803.1:0-3990 GCA_964485035.1 uncultured Myxococcaceae bacterium
GTCCCTGGAGTCGACCGAACCAGTCAACGGAATCGTGCGCTGGGTCGAGGAGATCGCTCACCAGGAAGAAGTCGTTGCGGCGCTCGCGTCCGCCGTAGAGATAGCCGTCGGCGGCGGCGAAGGCGGACACGACCGTCAACGCTGGGGAGAACCCGAGCAGGACCGGGGCGGTGGGCGCACTCACGTCGAAGGCCGCCAGGATTGGCACTTGGCCCGAGGTCACGCCGGTGACGATGACCATTGAGCCGGCGGTGACGATGCCGTGGTTGGCTCCCATGCCCAGGGTGGGCAGCGCGACCGAGGCGGCGACGGCGGGCGAGGCAGGGTTGCTTACGTCGATGACCAGGAAGGTGTTGCCGGCGACAGCCACGACGTTCGCCCCCGCGGTGGCGATGGCCTGGATGCTGGCCGGCAGCGTCGTCGCCGACTCCGCGCGCGGATGGACCGGATCGCTGAGGTCGTAGCCGTAGAGGACCGAGGTCGAGGGTCGGAGGCAGTGCACGAACGCGCGTCGACCGACCAGCGCCATGCGCAGGCCCCACCGATCCTCACAGACCTGGGCGGAGCCGATCGGCGCCGGCTGGGCCGGGTCGCGGACGTCGATCACCGAGAGCCTGCCGGTGAAGACCAGCAGGTGTTCGCCCATCACCGCCAGGGAATTCTGCTGGCTCGGCGCGTAGTCCTCCCCCCCTAGGAAGGCCACCTCGGTCATGGTGATCGGGGCGGGGCTCCCGGCAGCGCAGTCCAGCCCCCGGGCGGTGTACCCCGCCTCGCATCGGCAGAAGGGGGCTCCCACGGAGTTGACGGCGCAGGTGCCGTGACCTGCGCAGGTCACGCCGTCGCAGGAGGAAGGAACGGACGCCTCGCAGCTCGGGCCGTCTGAGACCAGGCGGTACCCGGTGTCGCAGACGCAGACCGGAGCGCCCCGGGCGACCGCGCAGAAGCCGTGGCCCCCGCAGGTCACTCCGCGGCAGGGGTCCGCGCCGCCGTCGGCGCCGGGGCAGGAGCAGCCTGCGCCGCCATCGGTGCTCGAGGAAGGACAGGAGTTGCCGGCGCCGCCGTCGGGGCTGGAGGCCGTGCCCGGGGTCTCCCCGGAACAGGCCACACAGAGGAGGCCGGCGGCGGCAAGGGACAGAAGGCTGGACCCATTCATCGAAGCACTCCTGCTCACGTCGAGAGCTGGTTGGAAGCACACTACACCCTGTTCTACTACTCCGCGAAGTCTTGTAGCGGCGCGCAGACTTGTGGAGAGTTCAGGCGGCCTCGCGCAGCAGTTGCTTGATGCTCGCGTCGCGGGTTGCGCGCAGAGCGGCGGCGAGGAGGCGGCCGCGTTCGGTGAGCTGATATCGGTGCGTCTTCGGGATCTTGCGGATGATCCCGTGCGCCCGCAGAAGCCGAAGCTGGCGGCTGACCTTGCCTGAGAGCCTTCGTTGCGCGGCTTTGTTCTCTGGGGCGCGGTGGAGGAGGGCGCGGACGTCGCGGTTGCGGAAGCCCGCTGTTGCGAATTCGCCCCGGCTGATGGCTTCGAGGAGCGCGAGGTCAGCGGGGTCTCCGAGGCGGAGCGCGCGGAAGCGGCGGCCGTTGTCGACCACCGGCCGGGCGACGGCATCGAAGAGCCGGGAGCACGGAGTGGTGTCGTCAACGACGGCGAGCGCGTCGAGGTAGCGCTCGTTGGAGCGTTGCGACACCCGCGCGCGCCGGTGGAGGTCGGCGACGCCCTTGCGCAACGGCTTCCAAGCGAGCGCGCCATCGGGATTGTCCTGGAGGGGGCGCAGGACCTTGAAGTCGCCGGTTCGCGCGATGGTGGTCTCCACGCGCAAGACGCTGCCGGCTTTGTCGTACATCTTGATGGAATTGCCGCGCACCCAGTGCTTGACCCGGACGCCCTCGGGACGGTCCTTGAAGCTCGTGGTCAGCTCGCCCGTGAAGTTGCCGTGCGCCTTGCGCCCAAGAAAGCGCATCACGTCCTCGCTCTTGAAGTGCTCCATCGCGTGCCGCACCAGGACCGGGAAGATGGTCTCGAGCGCCTTCGGCTCCTTGAACACGACGTCGGTCGCCCACTCGGTCTGGTAGCCGGACCAGTAGTAGTCCATCGGCCACGCCTTGAAGATCTCCTCGTGCAGCGGGTTGAGCGTGCGCGCGATCTCGGTGAGCGCAGCCGGCCAGTCGGTGACGAGCTGCTCGTCCATCAGGCGCTGTGCGAGCGGAGGGTTGGCGAGCCAGGTGAAGCAGTTGTCGGCCTGCTTGAAGGCAGAGCGCCTGCGCGACAGATCCCGCGCGAGCCACTCCCGGCCGTTCATGCAGATCTGAAGGTTGAACGGGAACCACGTCTCAATCCGCGCGTTCATGAAGCCGAACTTCGGGTGCACGTAGTACTGGTAGAGGTGCTGGCACTTGCGTGGACGCAGCTTGAGCCCGCGCTCTTTCGGATCCTGCGAGCGGTGGTACTCGAAGCTCATGCACGGCTCGACGGCGGTAAAGGCGCAGACCAGGCCGGGCTTGTCGAGCGGGTGCTCGGCGAGGATGCGGCGGGCGAGGTCCTCCTTGCTCGTCTTGGGCGACTGGAGATCCTGCACCGGCCGCCCGAGCCGCTTGGCCACCGCGAGCGCCGCCGCCTTCACGCCCTGGCTGGTCTTGAACGCGTAGTCCTTGAAGTCGAGCAACCGGACGCCGGCGCGCGCCAGCAGGACGTGCATGCCCCGCTCGCGCACGAGCGGCAGCAGGGTGCCTCGGAACACGAGCCGGTCGAATCCCGAGAGCGTGCTGGTGACAGCCGGCGCATGACGGGCTACGAAGGTCTTCACGGCGTCCTCCTTTGGTATGAGGGGTGGCGGGAACCACCTTCGTACCCGAGGAGTGACGCCGCGTTCCAGAGCATGGTCCAGAGGTCACCCATGCAGCGCTACCCCGACTTGAAGGTCTGGCAGCGCGCGCACCAGCTGGTGCTACGGGTGTACGAATTGAGCGCCAGCTTTCCGGCCGACGAGCGCTTCGGCATGACCTCGCAGGTCCGCCGGGCGAGCTTCTCGGTCGCGGCGAATCTCGCCGAGGGCAGCCGGCGAGCGAGCGCGGGCGACTTCGCGCGCCACATCAACATCGCCCAGGGGTCTGCCGGCGAAGCGGACTACTTCCTGCTGCTCGCCCGCGATCTTCGCTACGCCACCGAGGGCCAGATCGCGCCGCTCCGCACCGAGCTCGACGAGATCGGCGCAATGCTCCACGCCCTTCGACGGAAGATCGAGCAGGAGGGCCGATGACGGCCATCAACTGCCGGCTGCAGGCTGTCGGCTGCCGACAGCGCGGCTCCCCGAACTGGCAGAGCCCTTCGGTTGCGGCGGAGCCGCGCTAGGAACCCGCGGGGAAGCAGGAGGGCCGGTCCGGGTACGCCAGGGCACGACCGGAGAGGTCCTCGGTCACAGAGCCCGTGAAGTCGTCCCCCCCCACGGCCGCGCTGGAGGCAAACCTCGTCGAGCGCCGCGCCCGAGGGACCCGAGGGGCCGGGTTGCCCCTCGCCCTGCTCCCGCGCTAGGCTGCGCCCACACTCGACCCGCACTGGGGGGAAGACCAGATGGGAACGCAGGAGTTGGTGGCGGCGCGCACGCGCTGTGCGAAGCACATCCAAGACACGCCGGAGCTGCTCGCGCTCTACCTGGCCGCCGGCGGCAAGACCGAGGACCTGGAGCAGATCGCCGAGGCGGGCGACCGGCACCAGCAGCTGAACGCCGAGCTCGGCCAGACCTCGACCGCCGGGGCGCAGGCCACCGCCGACGTGGTGGAGAGCCTGGCCAAGCTGCAGCGCGAGCACGCGGCGGTCCTCGCGGCGGCCGCCGCGGTCCGGCGCGACCTGGAGCGCAGCGGGGCTTCCCCGGAGCTGACCGGCCAGCTGGGTGCCGTCCTCCTCAACGAGCAGGGCCGCGTCCGGGTCCCGGTCAAGAGCCCACAACCGGGAGGCGCTGGAGCACCTGGTCAGGTACATGCTCCGGCCGCCGG
>CAZAIE010000804.1:0-3986 GCA_964485035.1 uncultured Myxococcaceae bacterium
CACCCAGCCCCGCCGCGGCTTTTCCAGGACGATGGAGTCGAACATTCCGTCACCTGGGCCGGGTCAGCGGCCGGCCTCGGCCTTCGGCGGGTCTGGGGGAGCCTGCGGTGCGGGGGCCGGGGCCTGCGGAGCCGCGCCACCCTCGGCGGGCTTCGTGGCTTCCTTCTCCTTGCGCGCCCCGAGGATCTTGCCGGCCTCGGTGCGCAGCTCGAACGCCAGCATCTCGGAGAAGTACTTGCCCTGCTCGGTGGGCTCCTGGGCCGCGCGCTTGAGGTAGAGCAGGTTGGCGTAGGCCATGGCCTCGGCGTACTCGGGCTTCAGCGACATCGCCGTGCGGCAGGCCTCGATGCCCTGGTCCGCGAGCTTCAGCCCGCCGATGCCGGTGGCGTGGTTGGGCTGGTACTGCAGCACGTTCCAGAGGTAGGTCCCCAACTCGTAGAACAGCGTCGCCTGTTTCTCGGCGGGCGCGGCCTGCGCGCGGCGGCGGTACCAGTCGGCCGCGTCCTGCACCCGGCCGCTCTTGTCCGCGACGATGGCCAGGATCTTCATCGTCTCCAGGTCCTTGGGGTTCGCCTGGAGCGCGGGCGCGAAGTGGGTCACCGCCTGGTCGTAGCGCTTGGAGTCGATGAAGAGGGTCACCAGGAACTGGCGGACCTCCACGTCGGCGGGGTTCAGCTTCAACAGCTCGTTGAAGTACGCGTAGGCCTTGTCCGCCATCGCCGGGTCGGTCGGCGCCGCCCTGAGCAGGATCTTGATGCGGAAGGAGCGCGCCTTCTCGTCCTTGGGCGACTGCGTGAGGTGCTTGTCGAACGCCTCGATGGCCTCGGCCGCGAACTGCCGGGTGCCCGCATTCCCCGGGTCGTAGACCGAGAAGAGCGCGTAGCCCAGGTTCAGGTACAGGTTGGGGGTGTCGGGGTCCAGCTTCGCCGCCTCGCGGTACTTCGCGATCGCCGCGGGGAATTCCGAGGCGCGGTACGCGGCGTTGCCCTCGCGGGCGAGCTGGCGGGCCTTGACCGTGTCGAGCGCACCACACCCGGCGGCGGCGAGCGCCGCGGCGGCGATGAGCGTCGTGGAGAACCGGGCCATCTCCTCTCCTTGGGGGATTCCGGCGGCCGATGCGAGACGGCGGGCGAGTCGTTGCGTCTGACCCGCCCGCCGGCTCACTGACGTGACTGCGTGGACTGGCTACAGCGCGTGGCCGATGCGCAGGTAGAAGTACCGGCCCATGAAGTCGTAGGTGCCGGGGTCGGAGTTGTTGAAGCCGTCGTTGTAGATGGCGGGCGGCGACTGGTCGAAGACGTTGTTCACGCCGAACAGGAAGCTCGTCGTGCCGTAGTCCGTCTTCAGGTCGTAGTTCAGGAAGGCGTCGAAGGCCGCGTACGCGGAGACCGTGCGCGACTTGGCTGCCTCCTTGGTGCCATCGTCTTTCTCGACGTCCGCGCAGGTGTTGTTCTCGCACTCCTTGAAGGCGGAGACGAAGCGGCCGCTGAAGCCGGCGCCAACGCCCTTGTAGCCCCAGCGCACCCCGGCGATGGCCTTGACGGTGGGGTACACCGCCGAGAGGTCGTAGGTGTCACGGGCCTCGATGACCGAGCCGCCCGCGAACTCGCGGTTGAAGTAGTGCAGCCAGTTCAGGTCGGCGTTGATGCCGAACCGGCCGATGGGCGTCCCGAAGTCGTAGCGCGCGCCGAAGTCCATGCCCGCGGTGGCGTCGCCGCCGACGTTGGTCATGGTGTCGATGATGTTCACGATCTTGCCGCTCGACGGATCGCGCTGGACGAGGTCGCAGTACTGGGGCGCGTCGGACAGGTAGCAGGAGTTCAGGATGATGTCGGTGCCGATGGTGGTGATCGCCTGCTTCACGTCGATGCGGTAGTAGTCCACCGTGAACGAGAAGCCCTTGAGCACCCGGGGCTGCACCACTGCTCCCACCGTGAAGGTCGTCGCGGTCTCGGGCTTGAGGTCCGGGTTGCCGCCGATGAGCGTGCGCTGCTGGGTGTCGCCGTCCACGTAGTCGTCGGGAACGCCGGCCGCATCGCAGCGCTGGTCGGTCACCGTGCCCTGCTCGCGCTCCGAGCAGGGGTCCGACGCGTCCGGGAAGCTGTCGTACTGGCCCGAGTAGAGCTCGCCGATGTTCGGGGCGCGGAAGGCGGTGGAGTAGGTGCCGCGGATCTTGAGGTCCTTGATGGGGGTCCACTGCAGGCCCAGCTTGTAGGTGAGGCCCGAGCCGAAGGTGTTGTAGTGGAACCCGCGCAGCGCCGCGGAGAGCTCGAGGTCCTCCACGCCCGTCACGCCGCTCACGATGGGGATGGAGAGCTCGAGGTAGCCCTCGTTGACGGTGAAGGCGCCCGAGGTCGGCGCTTCCTTGTTGCCGCTCACGTCGCCGGTGGCGGTGAGCGGGTCGGGCTGCGAAGAACCGGACTCGCGGCGCAGGTCGTAGCCGACGAGCAGGCTCACCGACCTCTTGGAGAAGAGCTTGAAGAGGTCGCCAGTGGTGTTGACCGAGAGCATGGCCATGTCGTTCACGCCCTTCGCCTCTCCTGTGAAGCGCAGGTACTCCACCATCTCGGGGGTGATCGTCCCGGCGCCGTGGAACAAGTCCAGCGGGACGCAGCCGGCGATGGGGTTGTCCACCGTGCCGCAGTGCACGCCGGTCTCGTCGCGGTAGCTGGGACCCAGGGCGAGTGTGGTTCGGTTGCGGATGAGGTTGCCCTCCTTCTGCACCACGGTCATCGTCCGGCCGTAGTTCAGCGAGACGTCCCAGAACCAGCCCGAGAGAGGCCCGAGGTAGTCGGGCATGTTGCCGTTGAGGCCGCCCACGATGCGGAAGGTGTTGGCCTCCTGCTTGTAGCGGCGGTTCCCGAACTCGACCATGCGCCGGCGCATGCCCACGAAGTCGCGACCAAACGGGTTGTAGTAGTTGTCCTTGGAGACGACGATCTCCATGTCGTCGGTCATCAGCGGCTCGGGGGCGAGCTTCTGGTCGGACTGGCGGTTGGTGAAGGCGAGCTCGAAGTAGGCCTTGGTGAGGTCGCTGAGCTTGACCTGGCCGACGCCGAACAGGTGGATGCGCTGCTGCGGCGTCACCAGGTAGTTCTCCGGCTGGTAGTTGTAGAGGTCGCCGCCGTTCTCCTCGTTGGCGCTCCGGTCGAGGTCGCGCCACTTCCCCGTCTTGGCGTCGAGCGTGTACCGGCCGGTCGCGTCCTCACGGTTGGTCAGCTCGGTCCACGCCGCGTTACCCGGCGTCTCCTCGTAGTCGATGATCAGTCCCTGGGGGATGCTGGAGCTGCCCGAGTCCGTCAGCAGCTTGGGGTCGTCGGGCGCGAGCTTGTCCGGGTTCTCGAAGTCGTACTCGCGGATGATCTTGGAGTAGTGGCGGCTCTTGGCGCTCACCGCCTCTTCCTTGGTATAGCCGCCCGAGAAGAGGAAGTAGGCCCTGGTGCTCTTGTGGCCGGTGGTGAAGTTGAAGTTCAGCGCCGAGCCGTCGCCCTGCTGCGAGGTGCTGCCCTGCAGGTTCACCTCGGTGCCGCTCCAGTTCTTCTTGGTGATGATGTTCACCACGCCGCCGATGGCGTCCGAGCCGTAGATGGCCGAGGCGCCGTCCTTGAGCACTTCGATGCTCTCGATGGCCGCCATGGGGATGGAGTTCAGGTCCACCGAGGCGTCGGCGCCGTTGCCGCCGGCGACGAAGCGGCGCCCGTTGAGGAGCACCAGGGTCCGGTTGCTGCCCAGGCCGCGCAGGTCGACGCGGGTGGAGCCGTCGCCGCCGTTGTTCACCTGGGTGTTGATGGCGTTGGACTGCGCGGGCAGGGTCTGCAGCACGTTGCCGACGGAGGTGCGGCCGCTCTTGGTGAGCTGCTCCTTCGAGAGCACGGTCACCGGAGCCGCGGAGCCGGTCTCCTTGCGGCGGATGCGCGAACCGGTGACGACGATCTCCTCGACGTCCTCGGTCTTGGCCGTGGCCTTGGGCTCGGCCGGCGCGGGGG
>CAZAIE010000805.1:0-3985 GCA_964485035.1 uncultured Myxococcaceae bacterium
GGCGGGAGAGGCCCTGCGCGTGCTGCACCACGAGGCGCGGGTGGACGTGGTCGACGGCTCGGCGCTGGGCAGCGGCTCCTTCGCGCGCAGGTTCGAGGCGGAGGCGACGCTGCAGGCGTCGCTCTGGCGCTCCTTCGACGCCGCCGTGGACCTGCGCGTGGGCTACGCCGACGCCTCCGGCGCCAACCTCGACGCCGCGCGGGTGGACCTGGGCGTGCGGCCCGCAGAGTCGCTGCGGCTCACTGCGGGCTACCGCTTCGACGGCCTGCGCCAGCCCGAGCTCGCGGCGGTCGATCCCTCGTACCGCGGCCGGGGCCAGCACGCGGACCTCGGGGTCGCCTGGGACGCGCGGCCTTGGCTGACGCTGGGACTGACGGGCGGGTACGCGCAGGAGAGCGACGCGGACCGGCTGCGCGGCTACGGCGGCCCGGAGGTAGGCCTCCCCCAGCTCTTCGGCTGCTACGGCGGGCTCTCGCTGGGCTACGCTGAGGAGCTCGGCTGGACCGCGGGCCGGACCGGCTGGGTCCAGGCGGTGGTCCACCCTGCCCAGCGCTTCCAGGTCCTCGCGCGCGTCTCGTACCTGCAGGACTCACCGCACGGCGGGCCCTCCGAGCACGACCTGGGCCTCGTGCTGAACGCCAGCGCCCCGCTCGTCTCCTGGCTCTCGCTGCGCTTCTCCTTCATGGGACGGCTGGGGCTGGACGGGCTGCGCACGGACCCCAACCTGGGCTTCGCCGGGACGCTGGGGCTGAGGGGCGAGCTGTAGACCAAGTCTGACTGCGGAGGGACGGACCGATGCTGACGGAGAAGCCGCTGCCCCCTGCGCCACGAGGCCCCGAGGTCGACGCGCTGCTCGACCTGTCCTTCGGGCTGCGTCCGCGCACCTTCGTAGGCTGGGTGCTCGTCGTCCTCGGGCTGCTGAACCTGCCGTTGGGGCTGCTCGGCCAGCTCGGCCCGCGGACCGCCCCCGCCGACCTCTTGCTGCTGCCCACCGCGCTGGCCTTCCTCGCGTTGGGGTGGTGGGCGCTGCGCCACACGCGCCGGGAGCGAGCCCGGCGCAGGCGGCTACTGCGCACCGGCGCGCTCCTGCGCGGCGAGGTGACCGACGTGGGCCTCGGCGCCGGGCTGGCGCTGAGCTTCGGCCACCCCAACGCCGTCGTCTCGGCGAGGTTCCGGCTCCCCGACGGACGCGACGTCGAGGCCCGCTTCTCCACCCCGCTGCGGCCGCAGGACTGCGCGGTGGGCGGGGCGATCCAGGGGCTCGTCGACGAGACGGGCGAGGTGCTCTTCCCGACCTTCTTCGGCGTGCGGTTCACCGACGGGTAGCACGCCCGGGACGGCCCCAGCGGAATCGGCGGTAGGATCCCGCGCATGCCCGCCACCGTCGACCCCGTCCGGTTCCCGCAGCTCTCAGCGTACCTCGCCACACTTCCAGACGGGCTGGCCTCCTACCCAGAGTGCGTGCTCCGGGCGAGCAACATGCTCCCCTTCATGAGCGCGAAGGGAGCGAGCCCGCTCGCAGGGGTCGAGAGCGAGCTGCCAGAGCCGGTGCAGAGGCTGCTCGCGGCGCCACCGCCGAACTCGGCGTGGATCCCCGAGGTGCACCTCTACGCCTTCCTCCTCGCCAACGTGGACCGGGCGGGGATGAGCGACGACGCCTACGAGGCCTGGGTGCTGGCCACCTGCCAGCGCCTGTACTCCGGGCTGCTCTACAAGCTGGTGATGAGCTTCGTCTCGCGAGAGAACGTGGTCGAGGTGGCGGGCTCTCGCTGGGCGACCCAGCACCGCGGCACGACGCTGTCGATGCGCAGCGTCGACCGGGACCACGTGCGCTGCCGGCTCGACTTCCCTCCCCGGCTGATGAGCACGCTCATCGTGAAGGGGTACCGCAGCGTGCTGCTCGCGGTGTGGCAGCTGGTCGAGGCCCGTGGCCTGTCGATGCGGCTGGTCGAGAGTTCGGAGACCATGGCCGAGTACGAGACGACGTGGGCGAGCAAGCGCTGACCTGACGACTTCAGCCGCCGGCCCGCCCGCCGTGGAACTACCAGCTCACGGCGCGAACTTCAGCGTCAGCAGCACCACCTCCGGCGCATTGCCCAGCCGCACCGGAGGCCCCCAGGTGCCCGCACCGCAGGAGACGTAGAAGCTCGTCGCCCCGCGCCGCTCGAGCCCCCAGCTCAGCTCGTAGACCGCCCGGGTGACGAGCGAGAACGGCCAGAGTTGCCCGTGGTGCGTGTGCCCGGAGACCTGCAGGTCGACCCCCTCCTCGATGGCCGGCCCGAAGTCGCGCGGCTGGTGGTCGAGGAGGAGCACCGGCTTGTTGCGGTCCACCTTCGCCATGATCTCCTTCAGCGGGCGGCGCGACGGGGAGCCGAACCGCTCGGCGGTCACGTCGTCGCGGCCGACCACCGTGAACGCGCCTGCGACCTCGACCGCCGAATCGCGCAGCATGCGGATGCCGTGCTCCTCGAGGTACGCCACGGCCCGGTCGACCCCACCGATGTACTCGTGGTTCCCGGTGACGGCGAAGACGCCGTAAGGCGCGCGCAGGTCCCGAAGGTGCTCACCCACGTCCTCGGCCAGCACGGGCGCCAGGTCCTCGTCGATGACGTCCCCGGCGAGCAGGATGATGTCGGGGTTCAGGGACTGGATGCCCGCGACGATGCGGCCGAAACGCTGCTTGCCGACCACGGTGCCCAGGTGGATGTCGGAGGCGACGACCACGCGGAGCTCGCGCAGGTCCCCTGCCCGCTTGGCGACCGACACGTCGAAGGCGGGCGTGCGGACCTGCGCGGCGTTGACCGCCCCCGCCGCGACCGCGAGCACGATCGCCACGGCCAGCCCAGCCACCACGCGCCGGGGCGTGAGCGCTTGGGGCAGGAAGGGCCGCACCCGATGGGCGAGGCGCACGAGGTCGCACGCGAGCGCGGCGAGGAAGGCGTAGACGACCACCGCCATCCAGAACGAGCCGGCCCAGACCAGCGCCTTGCTCACGACGCCGAGGTGGACCCGTTCCAGCATCCGGCC
Source organism: uncultured Myxococcaceae bacterium (assembly GCA_964485035.1). Taxonomy (GTDB): domain Bacteria; phylum Myxococcota; class Myxococcia; order Myxococcales; family UBA5297; genus CAZAIE01. Next base: position 3,028 of record CAZAIE010000805.1, read on the forward strand.
GCCGAGAAACGAGAGCGCCAGCACCGCAACCAAGGCGTACAGCGCGAGCCGGAGTCCGCGGTGGCCGGGCAGCACGGGGCGCAGCCGCCTGAGGACGTACACGTGCCCTGCGCCGTAGCCGGAGAGGACGATCGCGAGGAAGACGAGGAAGACGCCGAGGGACATGGTGGGTCGCAAGCGTATTCCGCCTGCGGTCTCGCTGGGGTGACGCCTACTTGCCGACCTCGATGAGGATCTCGTTGGTGCGCAGGAACCAGGGCTTGTAGGGCGGGTCGTAGCGCGCCCAGACCGGCTCGCCGACCGGCTCGAGCCCCTCGCGCTCCATCGCCGCGCGCAGGGTCTGCAGGTGCTCGAGGTAGCGGCTCTCGGACCACGTCCCCGAGTACCGCAGCGCCGCCACGCGTCGGGCGGGTACCTGGCGGAGGACGACGCGCTCGTCGTTCGGCCTCGGGAGGTCGTCGAGCGTGTACTGGGAGGGCATCATGAACTGGACCACGTAGCGGTCACCCGCCGAGGCGGCCTGGGTCACCGGCGCGGTCATGGCGATCTTGGCTCCTGCCTGGGCGACGGGCGCGGTCGTGGCGATCTTCCTGGCCCCCTGGTTGTTGCCGAAGATGTAGTCCGCGAGGATGCGGAAGCCGGCGTTGCCCGCCTCCCTCCTATCCGCGGCGACCTCCGTCTCGGCGACCAGATACGACGCGTAGTCGCGGAGCTCGAAGCCCTCCCGCCGCTCGACGACCACGTAGGCCGGCTGCTCCGTCGCCATCGCACGCCCCTCCACCGCGAGCACCGAGAGCACCACCAACAGGCCTGTGTGAAGGAGCGTGCGCATGGAGCCTCCCGGTCCTGCCGGCTTGGGATGTGTCGTGGCCGCGTGCGTTGCGCCCGCGCCGGTCGCGCCCCCGTCCAGGGCCACACCTGTACGCGTGCGGTTTCGCCCAGAGCCACGTTGCGCGGC
>CAZAIE010000806.1:0-3982 GCA_964485035.1 uncultured Myxococcaceae bacterium
GGCAGGCAGCCGTTCGGGGCCCAGCACCAGCAGGACGCCGTTGAGCACCAGCAGGAACACCACCTGCGAGCTGATGTGCGCCTTGGTCCAGGCGATGAGCGCCGCGGGGATCTCGGCGTCGACGAGGTAGCTGGTTAGCCCCATGGCCACGCCCAGCAGCAGGATGAGCGCGCCCACCAGCTGGGCCCCGCGCGCGAGGGTGCGGGGCAGCTCGCGGCGCAGGTCGGGGAAGATGACGCTCTGGGTGAGGACCGCGCCGAACAGCGCCAGCGAGGCCGTCTCCACGATGGTGGTCACGCCGTTGCGGAAGAGCAGGTACAGCACCACCGCGATGGCCACCTCGTACTTGGCCTCCCAGGCCGCGCGCCCCAGTTCTTTCACGTCGAACGCCTGGCGCGGGGTGCGGCGGCGCACGCCCACGAAGATGGCGTAGAGGGCCACCAGCAGGACCAGCAGCAGCCCGGGGAGCAGCCCGGCGGCGTACAGGTCGGTCGGGCTCTCCTTGGCCACCACCGCGTAGAGGATGACCGGGAGGCTGGGGAAGAAGAGCAGGCCCAGCGAGCCGGCGCTGGTCACCAGGCCCAGGCTGAAGCCCTCGGGGTAGCGCTCCTGCTTGAGCATGGGCATCACCAGTCCGCCCAGCGCGAGGATGGTCACGCCCGAGCCGCCGGTGACGGTGGTGAACGCGGTGCAGATGATGACGACCATGATCGCCATCGAGCCGGGGGCCCAGCCCACCACCGCGCGCGCGAGCCGCAAGAGGCGCCGCGAGGCGCCACCCTCGGCGAGGACGTAGCCGGCCGCAGTGAGCAGCGGGATGGCGGGGAGCGAGGCCGACTCCACCATCTGGTACATCGCCGTCGGTACCGATGCGATGGGCGTGCCCTCGGCGAAGAAGAGGATCATCGCGAGGCCGGCCATGGCGACGAACAGCGGCGCGCCCAGCAGCACCCCGGCGATGATCGCGATCGCCCCGGGCCAGCGCAGGACCTCCGCGTGGTTCTCGAGCAGCCCGGTCGCGCCGATGCCACAGGCGATGGCCACCGCGAGGAGCTTGCCCCACCACTTGGGCGAGGCGCGCCAAGCGAACCGCAGCGCCATCAGCGCCAGCGCCGCGGGCATCACCACCTGGCTCCACCACTCGGGGATGCCGCCGGGCAGGTCGCGCTCGGCTGCCCTCATGACGTTGATGAGGATGCCCGAGGCGTAGGCCAAGAGGACGCAGATGCCCGCCGACAGGCCTCCCACGTAGACCTCGGCGGCGCGGCGCAGGCGGCCTGCGGGGATGAGCTCCCCGGTGGCCAGCGCCAGGTGCTTGCCGAAGGCCGTCGCCGCCAGCGCGCCCAGGAAACCCACCCACAGCGTGAAGTGCTGGGTGTAGAGCACCGCGCCGGGGATGCCGGTCTTGAGGAAGCGGCGGACCAGGCTCTCGGCCGCCGGGAGCACCGTCATCAGCGCGAAGAGCACCACCGCCGCCCAGACCTCCACCCGCTGCAGGCGGGTGAGCTTGTCCGGGAGGCTGGGGTCGTGACCGCTCGTCTGGGCTGCGGGGGCGGCCTCGGGGGCCGCGGCTTCGGGGACGGCCGGCGGCGCGAGCACCGCGTCGCCGGAACGGATCTCTGGATTCACTTCTTCGCCTTCGCTGCCCGGTAGTCGTCCCGGACCTTCTTGATCTCGTCGAAGTGCTCGGCCGAGCAGACGCCGCCGCGGATCGCGGGCCACATCTTCTCGGCGGTCTGCGCCCACAGCGCCTTGTCGGCGGCGGAGAGCTCGACCACCTTGATGCCACCCTTCTTCATCTGCTCGATGGCGTCACCCTGCATGCGCAGCACCTCGGCGTTCACCTGCTTGCCGATGTCGCGCGCGGTGGCCATGAGCTGCGGGCGCAGCTCCGCGGGGATCTTCTCCCACACGTCCTTCTTCACGATGGTCGCGCCGGGCAGGTGGCCCCAGGAGGCGTTCACCATCACCTTGGCGCTCTCGTACCAGCGCGCGGTGAACCCCATGATCGGCGAGGTGGCGAACGCCTGGATCATGCCGGTCTGCATCGAGGGGAGGATGTCGGTGGAGGAGATGACCACCGGCTGGAAGCCCGCGAGCTCCAGGCTCTTCGACGCCGAGGGGTCGCCCGCCCAGGCGAACATGCGCACGCCCTTCATGTCCGCGAAGGTCTTGATCTCCTTGTTGAAGAAGAGGTGCACGGTGCCGGTGTCGCCCCAGGTGAGCACCACGTAGCCCTTGTCGAGGAAGCGCTTGTCGAGGATGGGGACCATCTTCTCGAACACGTGGTCGTACTCGGCCTGGTCGTCGACCATGCCCGGCGCGGCGACGCACTGCGCGCTGGTCTCGATGTCGTGCAGGCCGACCACCGAGAGCGCGGCGGCATTGAGCTGGCCGACGCCGATCTTGCGGACCATGTCGCCTTCGTTGCCCGCGACGCCGCCCGCGTAGACCTTGAGCTTCACCTTGCCGCCGGACTGCGTGGCCCACTTCTCCCCCATCTGCTTGATGAGGTTGTGCCAGGTGGACCCGTCGGGGGCCATGGTGCCGAGCTTGATGGTCACGGTCTGCGCGTTCGCGGAGAGCGGCAGGGCCAGGAAGGCGGCGAGGACGAAGAGGTTCAGGCGACGCATGTCATTCCTCCAGGAACAGGTCTGCAGCCGCGGCCTTGAGGATGCGGGCGCGGCGCTGCGCAATCAGGTTGACGAGCCGGAAGCGGGGCTCTTCATCGGTGTTGAAGGCCAGGGCCTTGTCGAGCAGCTCGTCGAAGAGCTTCTTGTCCTGCTTCTGCACCGCGACGACCTCGGCCCAGGTCACCAAGGGCCCGATTTTCTTGCCCTTCGTCAGCGCGAGCACGTGCTCGTAGTGCTCGCGGGCGCGCTTCTCACCCCCGCCGTGGCTCTCGTCCCGAGAGTTGTCGTAGGTGATGTAGAACTCGCGGACCGAGCCGTCGCCCCAGTCTGGGTCGAGCTCGAGCGCGCGGCCCATCAGCGCCTCCACCTCGCCCAGGCGGCCGATGAGCGCCATGTCGTCCTTCGACAGCGAGATCTCCGCGGCCAGCGCCGCCGCGGTCCAGTAGAGCAGCGGCACCTCGTCCTTGCCGAAGCGCGCCACCGCGGCCTTGCGGTCCTTCTCGAAGGCCGCCCGGAAGTCGTCGCCCCAGCTCGCGGCCAGGCCGCGGAACCCGTACCCCACGGCGCGGTGGAACAGCCGCTTCGCGCGGGCCCGGAGCACGCGCGCACGGGCAGGGTCGGTCGCCTCGGCCTCGTTCGCGTCCTGCTGCACGAAGGCGTAGGCGTACTGGGTGAAGCCGCTCGCGGTGGAGGTGAGCAGGCCCACGTGTTCGGGAGAGCTGGCGAGCAGCGACTCCATCGTCTTCAGGCCGAAGGGGATGGCTTCACGCACCAGCTCCGGGTCGTCGTCGGAGCTGAAGGTGGTGCCGTCTCCGGAGAGGGCGTCGCCAGCGATGTTGGCGACCAGGCCGGAGCAGGAAGGGGCCGCGAGCGCGGCCAGGACGGCGAGCAGGGTTCGGGGGTGCACGGACATGGGGGTGGGCTCCGTTCGGGAGCCGGGTAATCGGCCCTGAAAAAAGGCGCGACTCTAGGCCCCGGTCCCCGGTGCGTCAATCGATCCTGAGCGACGTCCGAGGCGGGGTCCGGGGTTGACCGGTCCGCGGGTTTTTGGCCTGCTCGCAGGCATGTCCACCCTGCTGATCGTCCTGGTCCTGGCCGTGGCCTGCGCGGGGACGCTGGTGCTGCTTCCCCGGAGCGCCAGCGCCGAGCCGCCGTCCAAGGAGGCCCCCGTGCCCAAGTCGCCCAAGCCCCCCGCTTCGAAGGAGGAGCTCGCAGGGAAGCTGGAGGCCGTCCGCACCTCGTCGCCCAAGGTCGAGGAGCGGCCGCAGGCGATGTGCTACCGGCAGGCCGCGCCGCCAGAGACCGTCGAGTACGTCTGCCCGAAGTGTGGCGCGCGGCCTGCCGGTAGC
>CAZAIE010000807.1:0-3980 GCA_964485035.1 uncultured Myxococcaceae bacterium
CGCCCCGCTCGAGCCCGCCCCGTCGCCCCCGCCGTCTCCCGTGGTCTTCGACGTCACCTCGGTGCGGGTCCAGAAGAAGAAGACGCTGGCCTCCACCCTCTTCGACGCGGGCGTGAAGGGCGACGAGCTGACCGAGGTCCTCCGTGCGCTGAAGGAGGTCTACAACTTCAAGAAGTCCAGGGTGGGGGACCAGGTCCGCGTCACGCGCCAGGCAGGCCAGCTCCAGTCGGTGGAGGTGCGGGCCAACACCCTGGACGAGTGGCTGGTGCAGCGGGGGCCCCAGGGGCTCACGGCCCAGAAGCGCAAGGTCGAGATCGAGACGCGGCGGGTGAGCGTGGAGCTCGCGGTGCGCAGCACGCTCTACGAGGCGATGGAGGAGGCGGGCGAGGACTCGACCTTGGCGGTGGACATCGCCGACGTGCTCGCCTGGGACATCGACTTCTACCGCGACGTGCGCAAGGGCGACCGCATCCGCGTGGTCGTGGACAAGGTCTTCGCCCGCGGCAGGCTGCTCAAGTACGGCGACATCCACGGGGTGCGCTACGAGGGCGGCGCGGTGGGGAACCGCAAGCTGATGCGCTACACCACGGTGGGCGGGGAGACGAGCTTCTACGACGAGAAGGGGACCAGCGCGAAGAAGCCGTTCCTGCGCTCCCCGCTCAAGTTCGTGCGCATCACCTCCAGCTATGGCGGACGCAAGCACCCGCTCGCGGGCTACTACCAGAACCACCTGGGCGTGGACTTCGCCGCCGAGGTGGGGACGCCAGTCTGGTCGGTCGCCGACGGCACGGTGACCACGGTCCGCTCTGGCGACCCCGCGGCCGGGAACTACGTCTTCGTGCGCCACTCCAACGGCTACGAGACCGGCTACCTGCACCTCTCCAGCTTCGCGAAGGGCATCGCCCCCGGCGTGCGCGTGCAGCAGAAGCAGGTCATTGCCTACAGCGGCAACACCGGGATGTCGACCGGACCGCACCTGCACTTCGCGATGAAGCGCGCCGGCCACTACATGAACCCCATGGCCGTGAAGTTCCCCCGGTCCGAGCCGCTCTCGCCCAAGGAGCTGCCCCGGTTCCAGGAGAAGACCACCGAGGTCCGCAGCCTGCTGGACGCGGAGATCGTCGCGACGCTGGTCCCCAGGCCGCAGGCGGACGAGCCCCAGCCTCCCTGAGGCGAGGGGGCGCACGCGTGCGTTGACACCCTTCGAGCGCCGGGGCTACCGTCCCGGCGTTTTCGCACCCTCCCCAACCCAGCAGCCTTGGACGGAGCCTCCATGATCAAGCTCGTTCGAACCGCCGCGCTCGCGGCCGCTGCGGCACTCGCCGCCTGCGCCCCCGCCAAGCTGACCGTCCTCCCCTCGCCGGTCTGGGATCCCGCGACCGGCGGCGAACTCTCGGCAGACCAGAAGAAGGTCGTCGCCATCCTCCAGGAGGCCCTGAAGGAGAAGAGCCCGGCCACGGTCGTGGAGGCGGACGCCTCGGCGACGCTGGCTGCGCGCTTCCTGGTGAACCGGCTCACCGAAGCCCCTGGGGTCCTGCCCTCGGAGGGACGCGACCTGCTCCACGAGGCGGGCATCGCCGACCTGGGCGCCCGCTTCCTGGCGCAGGGCATGGGCTACAACGACGGGGTGCCGAATGCCGAGAAGCTCGCCCCGCTCCTCGACAGCCTGGGCGCCTACGGCGCGAAGCTGGCGGTGGGCGTCGCCGAGCTGCCCGCGCCGATGCAGAACAAGCGGTTCTGGGCGGTGGTGGCGGTGCCGCGGGTGGTGGCGCTGCAGGGCCTGCCGCGCCGCTGGGAGCCGGGGACCAAGGCCCAGGTCGCGGGCCGGCTGCTGGAGCCGGTGACGGAGCCGTTCCTCCACCTGCTCAAGCCCGACGGCGTGGTCGACACCTTCCCCCTGACGGTGGGCGCCGACGGCGCCTTCTCCCAGGAGGTCTCGCTGCCCGAGGCCACCGGCCAGTACGTCCTGGAGATCGGCGGGCGCTTCAAGGGCGTGCACCGCCCGCTCGTGGCCGCACCCATCGGCGTGGGCGTCGCCCCCATGCCCTGGCCGCCCCGCGCCGCAGACGTCGAGGCCGCCACCGACGTCGACCTGAAGGCCGCCCTCGGCAAGATCCTCGCGGACATCCGCACCCGCCCGCTGGGCGAGCGCCAGGATCTCACCGAGGCCGCCCAGGCGTGCGCTGCGGCGCTCGTGGCTGGCCAGGAGTGCGCGACGCCCACTGGCATCCTCGTGGGCGGGTTCGACCTGCCCAGCACGGCCATCGAGCGAAGCGTCTCCGAGTTCGTCGCCATGCCCTGCTCGCGCGGTCTCTGGCAGTCCGAGGCGACCGGCCTCGCAGTCGCGGCCACGAAGGGCGGGTCCTTCGTGGTGGTGGTCGCCTTCCCCGCGCCGGCTCCGAAGGCCGAGCCCGCGGCAGCGCCCGCGGCGGCTCCCGCTCCCGAGCCCGCGCCGGCTCCCGCTCCCGAGGCTGCTCCGGCACCCGCGCCTGCCGAGGCGCCAGCGCCCGCTCCCGCTCCCTGACGTCGGACGATGGGTCCCGTCCTCGAGTGGTCCTGGCTGGGGTTCGCCCTCGGCTACGCGTGGATCGGCCTGCTCGCGGTGGTGCTGTTCTTCTGGCAGCGCCGCCGCCCTGCCGAGCGGCGGGTGTCGCTGGTCCCGCCGCTTCTGTTCTGCGGGCTGACCACGCTCCTGCAGCAGCTGGCGCTGCTCGCCACCATCGGGACGCGGATGGTCCAGTCCTGGCACGGTCCGGCGGTGCTGGTCATCCACGCCGGAGTCCCGGCGCTCGCCGGCATCCTCTGGCTGAGGTCGCAGGAGAAGGGCCGGCCCTTCCACCGCCCCACCTTCGCCGGACTGCTGGGCGTCGGGGCGCTGCCGCTGGCGTTCGCCCTGCTCAACTCCGCAGGGTGGCTCGCGGCTCCCGCCGAGCGCCCGGGGGTGGTGGAGCTGGTGCTGCGCAACGGCCAGGGTGCGGTCCAGTACTGGTTCGTGCGGCTCGGCGGCGTAGGCGAGGTCGCAGTGACGGCGACGGAAGCCCAGGCCTTCCCCCAGGGCGGCCCCGCGCGGGCGACGGTGGGGCGCGGGCTGCTCGGCGCCGAGCGGGTGACCTCGCTGCGGACGCCCCCGTAGCCAGCGACGTGACGGATGGACGGGCGGCGGGTCTTTCTGCGACCCTGTGCGTCTTCAGGGAGGGTGGCCACCATGCGAGCCGCGGCGGTGCTGTTCGATTCACTCGGGACCCTGTTCGAGCTGGAGTCGCTGCGCGGGAAGCTCGGCGCGCTCGGCCTGGGGCCCCGGGAACTCGAGGTCTGGCTCGCGCGCCTCCAGCGCGACGGGATGGCCCTCTCCTCCACCGGGACCTACCGCACCTACCGGGAGGTCGCGCGCAGCGCGCTCATGACCCTGGTGGCGGAGCTCGGCCAGCGGCCCGACCCGGCCAAGGTGGAGGACGCGCTCAACGGCTTCCGCGAGCTGACCGCCTTCCGCGACGTGAAGCCCGCCCTGCTCCAGTTCGCGGAGGTCGGCACCCGCCGCGCCATCCTCACCAACGCCGGCACTGAGACCACCCAGGCCTTGCTCTCCCGCGCCGGGGTGCTCGAATTGGTGGAGCGCATCGTCTCCGTCGAGGAAGTGCGCTGCTGGAAGCCCGACCCGGAGGCCTACCGCCACGCCGCCCGCGTGCTGCAGGTCCCCCCGGAGAAGGTAGCCTTCGTCTCCGCCTTCCCCTGGGAGGTCCAGGGCGCCAAGGCGGCGGGGATGTACGGCGTGCTGCTGCAGCGGCGCGGCGGGCACCACCAGCCGGCGATGCCCACCCCCGACCTCACCGTCGCCGGGCTCGCGGAGCTCGTCCCGCTGGGAGCCCACTACGACCCGACCGCATAGCGCGGTTGGGCGTCAGCGGGCGCCGAGCTTGAACTCGACCACCTCGCCCCCCACGGTCATCGAGACGGCGAGGTCGCTGCGGACGGGCAGCGCC
>CAZAIE010000808.1:0-3972 GCA_964485035.1 uncultured Myxococcaceae bacterium
GCGCAGCCCCCGCACCCGCTCCTCGGCGAGGACCTTGCTCTCGCCGTAGGGGCCGACGCCCACCAGCGCGTCGTGCTCGTAGAGCGGGTGCTTCAAGGGGATGCCGTACACCGCGGTCGAGGAGATGTACACGCCCCGGCGCACGCCGTGCGCCAGCGCCGAGTCGAACACGGTCTGCGTGCCCTCCACGTTCGTGGAGAGGATGTCCGCGCGGTCGCAGAGCGGCAGCGCCGCAGCGCCGTGCATCACGAGGTCGATGCCGCGCTCGAAGCAGGCGTCCACCGCACCGCGGTCACGGACGTCGCCCAGCACGTGCGCGACGCGGTCCGCCTCGGGGTAGGTGAACGGCTCCCGGTCGAGCGAGACCACCGAGTGTCCGAGCTGCAGGAGGTGCCGGATGAGGTTGATGCCCAGAAAGCCCGAGCCGCCGGTGACGAGCCATCGCATCGGGTGGCCTCAGCGCTGGGGGGAGGCGAGGAGCGCGGCGGCGGCCGCGGGGTTGCGCCGGCACTCCAGCAGGGCGCCGACCATCAGCGGTGCGACCAGCGTCGCGTCGGACTCGATGACGAACATCGGCGTCTCGGCGGTGAGCTTGTCCCAGGTGATCTTCTCGTTGGGGGTCGCGCCAGAGTACGAGCCGTAGGAGGTGGTGGAGTCGGAGATCTGGCAGAAGTAGGCCCAGGGCTTCACCGGCTCCTCGAGGTCGTACTTGATGGAGGGGACGACGCAGATGGGGAAGTCGCCGGCGATGCCTCCGCCTACCTGGAAGAAGCCGACGCCCGCGCCCGAGGAGAGCTCGCGGTACTGGTCGTAGAAGGCGGCCATGTACTCGATGCCCGACTTCACGATGCGCGGGTCGCACTCCCCGCGCTTCACGTACCCCGCGAAGATGTTCCCGAAGGTCGAGTCCTCGTGGCCGGGGACCACCAGCGGGAGCCGCGCCTTCGCTGCGGCGAGCAGCCAGCAGTCCTCCGGGTTGCCCTGGTACAGCTCGGGGCCCAGCGCCTGGATCAGCTCGTAGAAGTACTCGTGCCAGAAGTGCCGCTCGCCCTGCTCGGAGGCCTGCTTCCAGCGTGGGACCAGGTACTTCTCCACCGCCCGGAACGCCTCGTCCTCGGGGATGGTGGTGTCCGTCACCCGGCGCATCCGCTGCTCGAGGATGCGCGCGTCGTCCGCCTTGGTCAGGTACCGGTAGTCCGGGAAGTCGCGGTAGTGGTCGTGGGCGACGAGGCGGAAGAGCGACTCCTCGAGGTTCGCGCCGGTCACCGAGAGTCCGTGGATGAGCCCCTCGCGGATGGCGGGCGCGAGGCTGATGCCGAGCTGCGCCGAGGACATCGCGCCGGCCACCGCCCAGAACATGCGGCCGCCCTGCTCCAGGTGGCGCCAGTAGGCGAGCAGGGCGTCGCGCGTCGCCCGGGCGTTGAAGTTCTTGTAGTTGCGCAGGACGAACGAGAGCAGCGGGAGGTCGTTGGCCATGTCGGCTCCAGGTTGGGTGTGCGCACCGGTAGCACAACCTTGAAACCGTTGCTACCGCCGCTCACGCCAAGGCAGCGTGACGCGGGGAGGAGGCAAGGACCTGGTGGCGGGGGTCCCGTCGAGCCAGCGGGAAGGTGACGACCTCGATTCCCGCAGAAAACAAGCGCGGATCGAGGTGACGACCTCGATCCGCGGCTCGGGACAAGCGAGAAACAAGGTCGCGACCTTGTTTCCCGCTTGTTTGGACGTAGTCAGGAAGGTCGCGACCATCCCAACCTATTGGATTGACGGAATGTGTGCGTTCGTCACGTCGGCTCGGCTGGGGACGACGACTTCTGCCCCTTTCGGGGGTGCGAGAGGGCAAAGAGTGACGGGAAGAGCTGGTCGGCGCGGCGCTCGTCGGCGCGTAGGAGCCACCGGCCGGTCTGGGCGACCTCGTCGTAGGTGCGCTCGAACAGGGTCCAGCAGCGGTTGAGCGTGTCGATGCGGCGGCGCTGGTCGGGGTTCTGCTCCGAGCCGAGGTCCTCGAGGATGCGGTGCGACAGCTCCTCGCAGCGCCCCGCGTCCTCGGTCTGGTAGAGGCGGGTGTCGGCCTCGAGGGTGTCCTGGTGGTCGCGTAGCAGCCGCGCGATGCGGCCCAGGTCGTTGGCCAGGTCGACGTAGCCGCGGCCGCTGGCGATGTCGGCGGTCTCGCGGGTGACGGCGGCGTCTTCGCGCAGGTGGTAGTTGAGCAGGGTGAGGGTGCGCTCCTTCAGCTCGAGCGCGGCCTGGACCACGCTGGCGGCGAGCTTGGCCTTCGAGGCGGCGAGCATGGCCGTCTCGGCGTCGAGGCGGGCCTTGAGCAGCGCGTGGGCGGAGTCGGTGAGCAGCTCCAGGTTCGCCGGGTCGAACTCGGAGGCCGGCAGGGCGAGGAACCGGGGCTTCAGCTCTCCGCTCGCGGCGCGGGCGGCGGCCAGCCCGCGGATGACCGCGGTGTAGTAGTCGGTGCGGGCGCAGCGCAGCGGCGGGCGCAGGGCCTCCAGCTTCGGCTGCACGCGGCGGAAGGCGGCCTCGGAGGTCGCGGAATCCACCTGGGGCGGCGTGGGGACGGGGGTGGGATCGTTCGGCGGTGCCATGGCGTGCTCCTGGGAGGGCGCCCCAACGGGCGCGGTCGGTGGGTCTGCTGTGGAGTGCCCCCGGCGGCCCCTCCGCGACACGCATTCCAAGGTGCGGTCCGCCGTGGCGCTGTGCACTGTAGGTGCGGGCTCGAGGGAGCGTCAACGCCCTGGACTCGGGGCGCTTCCACGACCAGGATCGCACGCACGCTCCGGATGGCACTCGTACACCAACGGGGAGTCTTCGATGCGAAGCGCCTGGGGCCTTGTGGGGCTGCTGTTCGTCTCGGGGTGCGGTGAGGACTGTCGCCGGGGCCAGGGCGCGCCCGTGGCCTCGCGGTACGACCTGGCGGTCGTCGCGCACCGTGTCGGCTACGCGCTGCTCACGGCCTGGGACGCGCGCGAGCCGGGGACGGGGACGCGCACGGTGAGGGGGAAGACCGGGACGGCCCGACTCACCGTGGCCGAGGACGGGACGTCGAGCGCGGAGTTCACCTGCTACTCGGCCGACGGGCACAACGTCCTCGACGGGACGGTGAAGGGAGGCCCGGTCCGCGTGTTCCTGACCGCCCCGCCGATCGTGGAGGTCGTGATCTACGGGACGGTCTCGATGGCCGGGGAGTACCTGGGCTCGCCCCAGCTCACCCTGAACGAGGAGATCACCGGCGGGCTCGAGTCTGCGGGCTGGGAGACCGTTTCGGTCCGGCTGATCGGCACGGCCTCCGAGGCGGGCACCGACTACCGGTTCACGGGCGAGGACTTCCGCATCCCGAACCCGAAGAGGTGAGCGGGGCCTCCCAGAGTCAGTCACCTTGTTCGAAGGGGGAGGCTTGGGCCTACCCTGGGACCGCCTTCGGCGAAGCCCTTCAGGAAGGGTGGCCAGAGGTGCTGATGGCGGCGCGAACCCAGAAGCCGTGCTGTATCCAGGCGGGCGGGCAGCCCATTGCGTTCTGCCACCGGGGTCGTCCGTCCATCTCGTGGAGCAGCCTCACGGCATCCGCTGCCCAGTCTCCTTCGCACGTGCTGTGAGAGGTCATGTGCTGGAGGATGCACAGCACGCAGTAGATCCGCTTGCTGTTCACGACGCCAGACCACCCGGGCTGGTGCGGTATGCGCGGGCTGATCGCCAATTCCCGGTTCCACAGCCGACCGTGATGCGCGCAGACATTTCGAACGTAAGAGAGCGAATGGAGCCAGGTCTCTGCGACGTTCGGGAGCACTCCCCAGGGCGCCACGACGCGCTGCTGGTCTTGATACAGCATTCCCTTGAAGAGCTTCGACAGTGTTCCGAAGGACATCACCTCCGAGGCCATCCAGATCGGGACGGATGGGAAGCCGGTGTATTTCGTGTCGGTTCTCAGCAGCTAGGGACAGGCGAGTGAGGTTTTTCTCACGAGCTTTC
>CAZAIE010000809.1:0-3971 GCA_964485035.1 uncultured Myxococcaceae bacterium
GTGCGACCCGGCGCAGGGCTGGCCCGCGGCCGCGTCGGTCCAGGCGGTGGCGGCGCGGGTGGGGTCGCAGACCTGGCAGTCGTTCCCGGGGTTGTGGGCCGCGGCCGGGTAGAACGAGCCCTGGACGAGGCAGCCGGCGGTGCAGGCCGTGCCCACGCAGAAGCTGCCGGGGCCGCACGCGGTGCCGTCGGTGGCCGCGGCGTGCCGACAGCTGCCCGAGCCGTCGCAGGCGTCGGCGGTGCAGGCGTTCCCGTCGTCAGGGCAGGCGACGCCGGCGAGCGTGGTGCTCCACTCCGACTCGCTGCGGACCGGGTCGCAGACCTCGCAGGGGTTCTGGGGATTCGCGGCGTTCGAGGCGTGGTGCGTCCCGGCGATGGTGCAGCCGCTGGCGCCGCAGACCCCGCCGCTGCAGGTCAGCCCGTTGCCGCAGGTCTTGCCCGCGCAGCTCGAATCGGCGCAGTCCGTCTTGCCGTCGCAGTCGTCGTCCAGCCCGTCGCCGCAGACGGTCTCGGCCCCGGCGCAGGCGACGCAGGCGCCGTCCTCGCAGCGCCGGCCGCTGGGGCAGGAGGCATCGATGCAGCGGCTGTCGGTGCAGACCCCGGCCCAGCAGACCTCGCCCTCGGCGCACGCCTTGCCGGGACAGCCGGGGTCGTAGCAGCGGCCCGCGGCGCAGACCTGGCCCTGGGGGCAGTTCACCGCGGCGCAGAGCGCGTCGACACAGGCCCCGTCGCGGCACGCCAGGCCGGCGCCGCAGACCACCCCGCCGCACTTCTCGTCGATGCACGCCCCGCCGACGCAGGTCTTGCCGGCCTCGCACTGCACCTTGGCGCAGGCCTGGGCCACGCACGCGCCCTCCCGGCACACCTCGCCCGAGCGGCAGGCGGCCGAGTCGCACAGCTTCGCGAAGCAGGCTCCCGCGACACAGGCCTCGTCGTCCGAGCACGCGGGGTCGCACACCGCAGCGCCGGCATCGGGCGCGAGTGCCGCGTCAGGCAGAGCGGTCGAAGCGTCCGCCGGGGCGATGCAGTGTCCGCCGCTGCAGACCTGGCCCGCCACGCAGTCCGCCTCGGTCTTGCAGCCCACCGGCGGGTCGTTGCTCGGACAGCCGGCCAGCGCGAGCACGAGAGAGAGAGATGCCAGGGACCTTGGGCCGAGTCGGGACATGAGGGCTCCGGGGAGAGGCGAGGGTCGCGGGCGATGATAGCGCACTCGAGCGGCCCGGCCGTGGAACCCCAGTGAATCCAGGCACTTGTGACCACCTGATTTCCCTTGTGATTCCGAGCAGTTCCAACACGTTCCACGGACCCGCAACGATCATATGGAGCGATCCCGCGGTCCCTCCCCCCCAGCGGGGCAACCGCGGTCTATCATCCAAGCCCCCGGAGGCAGCGATGAACGACCCCGACCTGGACGAAGACGCGCTGGCCGAGGAGGCCGAGCAACGAGCGGAGTACCGCAAGAAGATGGCGATCTGGGTGGGCACCGCCGCGGTGCTGGCGCTCATCGCCATCGCCATCGGCGCGAAGTCGTGCAGCGGCACGAAGAAGGCGGCCGCGAAGCTGCAGGTGAAGAGCGCCGTGGCGCGGTTCGAGGCGACGCCGACGGACGAGGCGCTGGCGAAGGCCGCGGCAGCCGAGTACGAGGCCGCGGGCAAGAAGGCCGAGGCCGAGAAGATCCTCGCGAGGCACCAGGCGGCGCTCGCGGGCGGGGACAAGGACCGTGAGACCGCGCTGCGCGCGAAGCTCCTCTCAGACCCGGCCGACGACACTGCGCTGGGCCAGCTCGTCGAGATCTACGTGAAGCGCAAGGACCTCCCGGGCGGCAAGGGCGTCTACCAGGAGTTCGTGGACAAGGCGCCCACCCCCAAGCGCCGCGCGACGTTCGGGGCGTGGATGTACCGCAACGGCTTCTTCGCGCCGGCGGAGAAGGAGCTCTCCGAGGCGATGAAGGCCGGCCACTCCGACCCGTACACGCGCGGCTACCGCGGGCTCTCGCTGTACGAGCTGGGCCGCAAGAAGGAGGCGCAGAAGGAGATCGACCTGGCGCTCGAGGAGGGCGCCGACCTCGACGTCCTGCGCCAGAAGCAGTTCTTGCTCGACGAGGAGATCGGCGCGCAGCCCGAGACGCCGCCCGCGCCGGTGAAGCCCGCGAAGAAGGCGCCCCGGAAGAAGTAGGCGCCCTCGCCGGCCTCAGTAGTCCTCGGGCGGCCGGTCGCTGTCGAGGGGCGGCGGCGGCTCCTCGTCGAAGCCACCCCCGGAGCTGGCGGGCGCGCCGCCCTGCCGCTGGATCTCGGCCTCGATGGCCGCGAGCATCGCCCGCTCCTTGTCGTGGAAGCGGCTCTTCGACGGGTCGGACAGGCTGCGGCGGGAGCCGTTCGCGTAGTAGTCCAGGTCGGTGCGCGAGGCGCCGGCGATGGGCGCGCCCTTGCTGCGGCCGTACGGAGGGAAGACCGTCGGCAGCGGGCCCAGACCCGCAGGAGAGATGGGCGCGCTGGGCGCGGACGCACGGGGCGCCGCGGCCCGGGAGGCGCGCACCGGCTCGGCGCCGATGCTCAGCTCACCCAGGCGCAGGACGAAGCCGTCGCCGCTTCGCACTGCCGTTCCCACCTGGACCTGCTCCGTGGTCCCGTCGGGCCGACGGACCGCCACTCGGACTGGAAGTTCGTTCTCGCTCATGGTCCGTCGCCATCGCACCTTCGCGAGGCCGGTGTCAATCGTCGCGCAGCAGCGCCGGGCAGCGGCCCCCCGACGGGCTGGCTACGGAACCCCGGCGTCCGACGGGCGGTCGAGCCCCTGCAGCGCCTCCCGGACCTCGTCCCACTCGGGCTCCTCTGCGAGCGCGGCGCGCAGCGCCTCCCGCGCCGCCGCGAGGTCCCTGGTGTCGCGCAGGGCGAGCCCGAGGTAGGCCTGGGCAGCAGGGCCGTCCGCGCCCTCCCGGATGGCCTGCCGCAGCTGCGTCACCGCCTCCGCCGCCGCCCCGTTCTCCCGCAACCACTCGGCGAAGGTGACCCGCCGCCGCGGAGAAGGATTCGCCTCGAAGTACGCCTGCCGCACCACCCGCGCGTCGTCGCGGCGTCCCTGCGAGAGCAGCAGCTCCAAGAGGGCCTCCACGGTGGCCGAGTCGTGGGGGTTCTTCGCCAGCCCCTCCCGCAGCCTCAACTCGCGGACGCGCTCGGCGCCCACCCCCGCCTCGCGGTGGCGCTCCCGGACCCGCTCCATCGCCACGAGATCGCCCTGGCGCTCCAGGAAGGCGAGGTACTGGTCGGCCAGCTCCGGGTCGGCCGGGTTCGCCTCGAAGAGCTGGGCCGCCCGGTTCCGGGTGAGGCGCTCCGCGTAGACCTGGGAGGCATGGGCGTCGACGCGCAGGCCGAGGACCAGCGGGACGCCCAGCGCCAGCGCGAGCAGCCCCACCTCGACACCCCAGAAGACCTGCCGGGTCCGGCGCGCAGCCGCGAGCGCCTCGCGATCGCCCCTGGGGAGGGGCGGCGCCGCGGGAAGCACGTAGGTCCGGCCGACGAGGTCGGCGAGGCCACGACCGTCCTCCCGGACCAGCACCAGCAAGTGGCCGATCGCTGCGAGCACCGCTCCGACGAGGCTCACCCCCACCAGCGCCAGCCCGTAGCGCCCGGCGCGGAACGCAGTGTGGCCGAGCAGGTCGCTGACCACTCCCAGGCCCACCACCCCCAGGTAGGACGCCGGCAGGAGCCCCCGGCCGATCAGCTCGCGGAAGGACGCCTCGACCGGGTCCGGCCGCCCGCCGTCCTGGCCGACCATGCGCAGCCCGAAGAGCCGCATCCCCAGCGTCTGCCCGAAGGCCACCAGCGGAGCGACCGACCAGCCGAGCACCGCCGAAAGGGCCCCGAGCGAGGGCAGCACGAAGCCGCCGACTCGCCACGGCAGCGCGATGAGCGCCGCGGCCAGCACCACCTCCGCGGCGCCGTCCACGAGGCCGGCCAGCGCCCGCGCCCTGAC
>CAZAIE010000810.1:0-3963 GCA_964485035.1 uncultured Myxococcaceae bacterium
GAAGTGCATGTTGCCGCTGCGGGCCTTCTGGCCCTTGCCACCGCGGCCAGGGTTCCGGCTGGGGCAAGACTGCAGGCCGCGGTGGCAAGGGCCAGAAGGCCCGCAGCGGCAACATGCACTTCAACGGCTTCGAGGGCGGCCAGATGCCGCTCCAGCGCCGGATGCCCAAGTACGGGTTCAAGAACTTCTTCCGCCGTGAGTTCGCGGTGATCAACGTCGGCACCCTCGAGGCGCACTTCGAGAAGGGCTCCGTGATCGACGCGGCGGCGCTGGAGAAGGCCGGGCTGGTGAAGAGCCAGAAGGACGGGCTCAAGGTCCTGGGCGGCGGCGAGCTGACCAAGGCTTTCACCATCAAGGCGAACCGGGTCTCCGAGACCGCCAAGGCGGCCATCGAGAAGGCGGGCGGGAAGATCGAACTCGTCGTCGAGAAGGAGCTCAAGCTCCCGGCTCGCGGCGAGGGCGTGAAGAACCGCCTGGCCAAGGAAAAGGCTGCGCGCAAGGCTGCGAAGAAGGCCTAGCGCGCTGTCGTGCGGGCGCCGTTGCCCGGCCCTCATGGGGCCGGGTAAGGTGCCCGCTCCCGTGTTTGCACCGTGTAGCGAGTGGTCTATAAGAGACCGCTCACAAGTCGAGCTGGCAGGAAGCAGCTCCCAGGAAACGGGGCCTTGCCCCGGGGCTGGCGAGGAGGAACGTTGCTCACCCGCGGCATCGCCAACATGTTTCGCATTGCGGAGCTCCGCAAGCGGCTGATGTTCACCTTCGGGCTCCTGGCGGTCTACCGCCTGGGCATCTTCATCACCACTCCGGGCGTCGACCGCGAGGCGATGAAGAGCTACATCTCGTCCTCGGGCGGGCTGCTGTCGCTCTTCAACCTCTTCTCGGGCGGCGCGCTGGAGCAGCTCTCCATCTTCGCGCTCGGCATCATGCCGTACATCTCGTCGAGCATCATCCTCCAGCTCCTCACGGTGGTCGTCCCCGCCCTCGAGAAGCTGCAGAAGGAAGGTGAGCTCGGACGTCGCAAGATCACCCAGTTCACCCGCTACGGCACCATCGTGCTCTCGGTGGTCCAGGGCTTCGGCATCGCCTTCTACCTGGAGAACATCGGCACCCCGAACGCCGACCAGACCGTCAACACGGCGGTCCGGGTGGTCCACTCACCGGGCTGGGGCTTCCGCCTTCTCACCGTCATCTCCCTGGCGGCAGGCACTGCGTTCATCATGTGGCTCGGCGAGCAGATCACCGAGCGCGGCATCGGCAACGGCATCTCCCTGGTCATCTTCGCCGGCATCGTGGCGCGCATCCCCGACGCCGCGGTCCAGACCATCTACCAGTTCCGGTCCAGCACCCAGGAGACCGACGCGACCAAGTTCATCATCCTCGCGCTCCTCATGGTGGTGGTCATCGCGGTCATCATCTTCTTCGAGCGCGGTCAGCGCCGCATTCCGGTCCAGTACGCGAAGCGCGTCGTGGGGCGGAAGATCTACGGCGGCCAGTCGACGCACCTGCCGCTGAAGGTGAACAGCTCGGGTGTCATCCCGCCCATCTTTGCCAGCTCGATCCTGCTGTTCCCGATGACCCTGAGCAGCTGGTTCCCGTGGATGCAGACCGTTGCCGGCGCCATCCGCGACGGTGGCTGGATCTACAACTCGCTCTACGTGGCGATGATCATCTTCTTCGCGTACTTCTACACTGCGGTCACCTTCAACCCGGTCGATGTCGCGGACAACATGAAGAAGCATGGCGGGTACATCCCCGGCATCCGCCCGGGCAAGAAGACCGCCGAGTACATCGACAAGGTCCTCACCCGCATCACCTTCGGCGGCGCCGTCTACCTGTCCGCCGTGTGCGTGTTGCCGACCGTGATCATGACCTACTTCAACGTGCCCTTCTACTTCGGTGGCACGAGCCTCCTCATCGTGGTCGGCGTCGCGCTCGACACCGTCCAGCAGATTGAGGGCCACCTGATCACCCGCAACTACGAGGGCTTCACTGGGCCCCGCGGCCCGCGCATCCGCGGCCGCACCCGGATGGCCGTCTAGTCGGGAGATGGACCTGGTGGCGAACAATGGGGCGGACCTCTGGGCCGCCCCATTGACGCATTTTCGGGCCCAAATGAGCGCGCCGACTTTGTCCTGGAACGGCGGCAGCTTGGGGGTAGAGGCGGGGTGGCGGTTGAGGGCGCCACTTGCGCTAGGCTTGGGAGTTTGGTATACGCCCGCGGTTTCCAGTACCTGATGCAGCAGTGCAACAAAGGAACGAAATGCCGAAAGACGACTCCATCGAAGTCGAGGGGACGGTCATCGAGCCGCTGCCGAACGCCATGTTCCGCGTGGAGCTCGAGAACGGGCACAAGGTGCTGGCCCACATCAGCGGCAAGATGCGCATGCACTTCATCCGCATCCTGCCGGGCGACAAGGTGAAGGTGGAGCTGTCGCCCTACGACCTGACGCGCGGGCGCATCACCTACCGCGCCAAGTAAACCTTTCAACCAGCGGCCCTGAACGGGCGGAGCAGAGTCATGAAGGTCAGAGCGTCTGTGAAGAAGATCTGCGAGAACTGCAAGGTCGTGCGCCGCAAGGGCATCGTCCGCATCATCTGCAAGGCGAACCCGCGTCATAAGCAGCGTCAGGCCTAGCCGAAACCTAGGGAAGGGGACGCCCTTCCTGGATCACCTCACCAAGGAGCAGAAGAGACATGGCACGCATCTCCGGCGTCGATCTCCCTCGCGAGAAGCACATCGAGATCGCCCTGCAGTACATCTACGGGATCGGCAAGACCACGGCGAAGAAGATCTGCGCCCAGGCCAACGTCAACCCGACCACCCGTACCCACGAGCTCAGCGAGGATGAAGTCCGCCGGCTGCGCGAGACCATCGAGGCGAACTACAAGGTCGAGGGTGACCTGCGTCGCGAGAATTCGATGAACATCAAGCGGCTCATGGACCTGGGCTGCTACCGCGGCCTGCGTCACCGCAAGGGCCTCCCCGTCCGTGGCCAGCGCACGCACACCAACTCGCGTACCCGCAAGGGCCCGAAGCGCGGCCTCATCCGCAAGCCCGCGGCGACCGCTCCGGCGGCTCCGGCGAAGTAGCCCGTCCACCTTTGGGCGTCCTCAGCGCCCCAGACCAACCGTCCTGGCGTTGAGCCGGGTCGCAGAAGAAGAGGCAATTCATGGCTGACGAAAAGAAGCCCGCCGCCGCCGAGAAGGTGGCCGAGAAGCCGGCGGCGGTCGAGGCCGGCCCGAGCGTGCCGAACCTGGACGCCGCTCCCGTGATCACCGCCTCCGCGGTGACCCCGAAGAAGGGCAAGAAGAAGGTCAAGAAGAACATCGCCAACGGCATCGTGCACATCCAGAGCACGTTCAACAACACGCTCATCACCATCACCGACGTGTCCGGCAACGTGTTGAGCTGGTCGTCGGCTGGTGCACGTGGCTTCAAGGGCAGCCGCAAGTCCACTCCGTTCGCGGCGCAGGTCGCGGCGGGTGACGCCGCCGCCAAGGCCATGGAGCACGGCCTGAAGACCGTGTCGGTGAACGTCTCTGGACCTGGCGCTGGTCGCGAGTCGGCGCTGCGCGCCCTGGCTGCTGCGGGCCTGAAGATCACCCTCATCCGCGACACCACGCCGATCCCGCACAACGGCTGCCGGCCCCCCAAGCGTCGTCGCGTCTAGTCCGCGGACCCTTCGCCGCCGGCGGCCGTGCCGCCAGGTGGCCAGACCATCTTCACGAAGGAGCGATACGTGGCTCGTTACACCGAAAGCGCCTGCCGCCTCTGCCGGCGCGAGAACCTCAAGATGTACCTGAAGGGCGACCGCTGCTACACGGACAAGTGCGCCATCGAGCGCCGCCCCTACCCGCCTGGCCAGCACGGCCAGGGCCGCGCCAAGTTCAGCGAGTACGGCGTGCAGCTGCGCGAGAAGCAGAAGGTCAAGCGCATGTACGGCCTGCTCGAGAAGCAGTTCCGGC
>CAZAIE010000811.1:0-3963 GCA_964485035.1 uncultured Myxococcaceae bacterium
GGCCCCGGGGCCTGGCCCAGCGTCCGGGTCACGTACGGGACCAGCGGGCGCTCCTCGGGGTGCAGCAGGTTGTGGCGGTCGCACTCCAGCGCGTCGCGCCGCAGCTCCTTGTAGCTGGTGGCGCTCCACACGTCCGCGGCGACCCCGAAGCGCTCGGCGAGCAGCGCCTGCGCCTCCAGCACCTGGTTGAGGATCGCCCCGCTGCCCAGGAGCTGGACCTGCGGCCCGGTGACCGGCGCCGGGCGCATCCGGTACAGCCCGCGGAGGATGCCCTCGCGCGAGCCCTCGGGCATCGCCGGCTGGGCGTACGCCTCGTTGCCCACCGTGAGGTAGTAGAAGACGTCCTCGCGGTTCTCCATCATCCGGCGGATGCCTTCCTGGACGATGACCGCGATCTCGTAGGCGAACGCGGGGTCGTAGGCGAGCAGGTTGGGCACCGGCAGCGCGAGCACGTGGCTGTGTCCGTCCTGGTGCTGGAGCCCCTCGCCCGCGAGCGTGGTGCGCCCCGCAGTCGCGCCCACCAGGAAGCCGCGGGCGCGCAGGTCCCCGGCCGCCCAGACCAGGTCGCCGATCCGCTGGAAGCCGAACATCGAGTAGTAGATGAAGAACGGCAGCGTGGGGACGCCGGCATTGGAGTACGAGGTGCCGGAGGCGATGAACGAGGACATCGCGCCCGCCTCGGTGATGCCCTCCTCCAGGATCTGCCCGTCCCGCGCCTCCTTGTAATAGAGGACGCTCGCGGCATCGACCGGCTCGTAGAGCTGGCCGGGGTGCGAGTAGATGCCCACCTGGCGGAAGAGCGCGTCCATGCCGAACGTGCGCGCCTCGTCGGAGACGATGGGCACGATGTTCTTCCCGAGGCCCTTCTCCCTCAGCAGCCGCGTGAGCAGCTTCACGAAGGCCATGGTGGTAGAGGCGGGACGGCCGCCGGTGCCGGCGTGGAACTCCGCGTAGGCGTCGTCCCCCGGCCCGGCGAGGCTCACCCGGCTCGGCGATCGCTTGGGCAGAGAGCCGCCCAGCGCGCGCCGCCGGTCGCGCAGGTAGACCACCTCGGGGCTGTCCTCGGGCGGTCGGTAGAACGGCGCCTCGCCCACCTGCGCGTCAGGGATGGGGATGTCGAAGCGCGCACGGAAGCTCTTCAGCTCGTCCTCGTCCAGCTTCTTCTGCTGGTGGGTGACGTTGCGCCCCTCGCCCGCCTCCCCGAGCCCGTAGCCCTTGATCGTCCGCGCGAGGATCACCGTGGGCGAGCCGCGATGCTCCATCGCCGCCCGGTAGGCCGCCCACACCTTCTCCGGGTCGTGGCCGCCCAAGCGCATCTTCCAGAGCTGGTCGTCGGAGAGGTGCTGCACCATCGCCAGGAGGCGCGGGTCGGTGCCGAAGAGGTGCTTGCGCATGTACGCGCCGCCCTCCACCGCGTACTTCTGCGCCTCGCCATCGACCACCTCGGCCAGCCTGCGCGCGAGGAGCCCATCGCGGTCCTTCTCGAAGAGCGGGTCCCAGTCGCCGCCCCAGATGACCTTGAGGACGTTCCACCCGCAGCCCCGGAAGATGGCCTCCAGCTCCTGGATGATCTTCCCGTTGCCGCGCACCGGCCCGTCGAGCCGCTGCAGGTTGCAGTTCACCACGAAGACCAGGTTGTCGAGCTTCTCGCGCGCGGCGAGGCCGATGGCCCCCAGCGCCTCCGGCTCGTCGGTCTCCCCGTCGCCGAGGAAGGCCCACACCCGCGAGTCCGAGCGCGGACGCAGCCCGCGATCCTCGAGGTAGCGCCAGAACCGCGCCTGGTAGATCGCCATCAGCGGGCCCAGCCCCATCGACACCGTCGGCACCTCCCAGAAGTCGGGCATCAGCCACGGGTGCGGGTAGCTCGACAGCCCCCCGCCCGGCGCCAGCTCGCGGCGGAAGTTGACCAGGTGCTGCTCCGAGAAGCGGCCCTCGAGGAAGGCGCGGGCGTAGATGCCCGGCGAGGCGTGCCCCTGGATGACGACGAGGTCGCCGCCGCCGGGAGCGTCACGGCCGCGGAAGGCGTGGTTGAAGCCCACCTCGTAGAGCGTCGCCGCCGAGGCGTACGAGGAGATGTGCCCGCCGATGCCGTCCTGCGCGCGGTTGGCGCGCACCACCATGGCCATTGCGTTCCAGCGGATGAGGCTCTTCAGCCGCCGCTCGATGGTCCGGTCGCCCGGGTACGGCGGCTGGTGGCCGGTGGGGATGGTGTTCACGTACGGGGTCTGCGAGGTGACCGGGAGCTCCACCCCGCGCCGCTGCGCCTGGATCTGCAGGTCCTGCAGCAGCTCCTTCACCCGCTCCGGGCCGGACCGGTGGAGCACCTCCTCCAGCGACTCCATCCAGTCCCGGGTCTCGAGCGTGTCGAGCGCCGCGGCGTTCGGGTCCTTGACGTTCGGATGCACGTTGTCCTCCACATCGCGTACCGGCTCGGATGTCCGGGGCGGGCAGCCTCACCATCCAGATGCCCAGGCAGACCGCACGTTTCCGGACGCAAGGCCCGCAAACGCCGGGAGCCGGCCCCGTGAGGAGCCGGCTCCCATGAGCCTCATCCCGGACAGGCCGCTACGGGCAGAGGTACGCGTGCCGCAGGTCGTTGTGCGCCGAGTCGAAGTGGAGCACGTGCACCAGCCCCTCGCGGTCGACGGCGATGGAGACGAACTGGCCCACGTTGGCCAGCTCCGCCGTCTGCTTGTCCCACCCAACGTTCGTCTTCCGCGCGTAGCGCAGCTCGGGCGTGAACACGTACCCGTTCGTGGCGTCGCCCGTGCGGGTGTTGCGGTAGTAGGCGACGCGGGGGTCGCCCCCGGCGGTGCTGAGCGCCGAGTACTGGCCCGACTGGATCACGTCGTCGATCACCGCGGGCGCGCTCCAGAGCCCGCCCAGGTCGCGCACCACGTACTTCAGCCGGGTGTTGCTCACGTCGTAGTAGCTCACGTGCACGCGGCCGGTGGCGTCCACGGACAGGGAGCTGCGCTGCCCCACCGTGCCCGTCGCGTCGATGGCGGGCGCGAGCGTCCAGCCCCCGCCGGCAGCCTTGAAGGCGTACTTGAGGTCGTTGTTGGAGCCGTCGAAGTACGAGACGTGCACGTTGAGCGCGTCGTCCACGCCGATGCTGGTCTGCTGGCCCACCGTGCCGGCCGAGTCCACGGCGGCCAGCGTCCAGGTCCCGCCCGCGGGCCTGGTGGCGTACTTCAGCGCGGTGTTGGTGGCGTCGTAGTAGGCCACGTGCACCCCGCCGTTCTTGTCCGCGGCGATCGACGCCCACGTCCCGTTGCTGGCGAGGTTGTCCACCAGCGCCGGCGTGCCCCAGGCGCCCGCGGGGCTGCGCGCGACGTACTTGAGGGCGGTGTTGCCCGCGTCGTAGTACGCGACGTGCACGCCGCCCGAGGGGTCCACGGCGACGGCCGGGTACTGGCCCACGGACGCGGCGGCGTCCACGGTCGCGGCGAGCCAGAGACCGCCGGGCCTGCGCACGGCGTACTTCAGCGCAGTGTTGGTGGCGTCGTAGTAGGCCACCCGCACCCCGCCGGCGGGGTCCACGGCCATCGACGGGGCCTGGCCGACGTTCCCGGGCGCGTCCACCGTGCTCGTCTGCCAGGCGCCGGCCGAGGGCTTGAAGGCGAGCTTGAGGTTCTCGTTGGTCGCGTCGCGGTAGGCGACGTAGACGCCGCTCGGTGCGAGGCCGATGGCCGTGCCGCTGCCCACGTTGCCGAGCGAGTCCACCGCCGCCACAGTGAACATCCCGCCCGCGGGGCGGTACGCGTACTTCAGGTCGTCGTTGCTGGTGTCGTAGTAGGCGACATGGACGCCCCCGGCGGCATCGACGGCCAGCGATGCGTAGAGCCCCACCGAGCCGCCGGTGTCGACCGTGCCGATCGCCCACGCTGCCCCCGGGGCCTTGCGCGCGTACTTCAGGTCGGCGTTGGTGGCGTCGTAGTAGCTGATGCGCGGGTTGCCGGC
>CAZAIE010000812.1:0-3961 GCA_964485035.1 uncultured Myxococcaceae bacterium
GGAGAAACGGGGCCTGCTGTCCCGCTTCTTCGGCAAGAAGTAGCGTTCACTGCGCAACCATCCTCGACGCGGCGAATCCAAGCTGACGACTGCAGGTTCGACTTCTTCCGGCCACGTTCGACGCGGCCAACCAGGAGGCTCTCATGGCACAGGTGCGCAAGGCGGCGGTGAAGTTCAAGGGCAACCCGTTGGACCTCGAGGGCCCCGAGATCAAGGTGGGCGACAAGGCCCCGGCCGACTTCTCGGTGGCGAAGAACGACCTCTCCCCTCTCACCGGAGCGGACCTCGCGAAGCAGAAGCGGATCATCGTCTCCGTGCCCTCGCTGGACACCCCGGTGTGCGACCTGGAGACGCGCCGCTTCAACACCGAGGCCGCGAACATCCCCGGCGTGAAGATCGTCACCGTGTCGATGGACCTGCCCTTCGCGCAGGCGCGCTGGTGCGGCGGGGCCGGCATCACCGCCCTCACCACCGCCTCGGACTACAAGGACCGCACCTTCGCACGCGCCTGGGGGGTGATGCTGCCCGCACTCGGGCTGCTCACCCGCGCGGTCTTCGTGGTGGACGCCAACGACGTCGTGCGCCACGTGGAGTACGTCGCGGAGGTCACCTCGGAGCCCGACTACGCCAAGGCTATCGAGGCGGCGAAGAAGCTGTAGCCGCAACCTCTTCCAGTGGTTCGAGGGCCCTGGCGCTGCCGGGGCCTTCGACGTTTCAGGGGAAGGAGACGACCTTCTTCTCGCCAGGGAGGACGGTGACCTTCTTCTCCGCGCGGTTCTTCCCCAGCAGCCGCACCACGTGCTCTCCCGGGACCACGTGGGTTGCGCAGGGAGCCTGGCACTGCTTGTCGTCGATCATCACCGCCCCGCTGCCCTGCACCGCGATGACCCCCGCGACCGGGGCAGCGGCCGGCTCCGCTTTGACAGCCTTGGGCGGGTCCACGACCACCTGAGCCGCGTCGGGCGCCGCTCCGGCGTCAGGCTCGGCGACCGCTTCGAGGCCTGCGTCCGGACCCGCGTCGGGCCCGGCTGGCTGGCCCGCATCGAGCCCAGGCGGAGCGACTACCGGCTCGGGGGCCTTCGGGAGCTGCGCCTGGAACCGCGCGAAGCGCTCGTCCATCTCCTGCATCGCCGAGTAGCGACCGGCCCAGACGGCCCCGACCACCACCAGGAGGCCGAGGACGACCTTGAGCACCGTGGCCCCGGCGCCCGACCTCGACGGTACGGCGGGGGCGCTCGGAGACGGCGCAGCGACCGGCGTGGCTGCGGGGGCAACTGCGGCCACGGGCTGCTCCGGGACAGGCGGAGCGAAGTCCTCGGGCGACGGAGGCACCGGAGCGGAAGGAGGAGGAGGCGGCGGCGATGCAGCCCTGGTCGCTTGCGCCGGAGGGATAAGCCCCATCGCCAGCGCAGAGGGGGAGGCTGGCCGGGTCTTCACGTCGTCGTCGTCGTTGAGCGACGCGAGGGCGCCGCGAGGCGGCGGCGGCGGGGAAGCCGGGACCACTGGCTCCCGAGCAGACGGGGCCATGGCCTCCCGCGGTGGCGGTGGCGGCGCGGCCGGGCGCAGCGGCGAGCTCTGCGGCCGGGGCGGAGTGACGGCCGCCCGGGCGGGCTGGGCACGCGCCGGAGTCCCCGGGCGCGGAGGCATCTGCGGCGCCGAGGGGAGGTCCTCCAGTGGAGCCGCGGCGCGCTGGGTGTGGTTGGCGGTCTCGTCCTCGTCGTCGTCCTGCGGCCTCGGGGGAGGCAGGGGCACCCCGGCGACGAGGGCGGAGATGTCGGCGGGCCCCACCGCAGGGCGGGCGGTGGAGAGGAAGCGGTCCAGGTCGGCCTTCATCTCCCGCGCGCTGCCGTAGCGGCGCTCCCGGTTCTTCTCCAGCGCCTTCATCACGATGGCCGAGAGCTGGGGCGGGAACCCCGGGCGGATCGCCTCGGGCCCCGGGGGATGCTCGGTGAGGATGGCGTTGATGCTGTCGGGGAGCTGCACCCGCTCGAAGGGCTTGATGCCGGTGGTGATCTCGTAGAGCGTCGCGCCCAGGGAGAAGAGGTCGGCGCGCCCGTCGATCTCCATGCCCCGGATGACCTCGGGGGCCATGTACGAGAGCTTCCCCTTGATCACCCCGGGCCGCGTGGCCGAGAGCTGCGCGCTGGCCTTGGCGACGCCGAAGTCGACCAGCTTCACCTCGCCGCGGCGGCCGAGCATCACGTTCGCCGGGGTCACGTCCCGGTGCACGATGCGCATCGGCTTCTTGGCCAGGTCGGTGGCCCCGTGGGCATAGGCGAGGGCCCCGCACACCTCGGAGACGATGCGCGCGGCGAGCGTGGGGGGGAGCACCTGGCGACGGCCGCGCGTGACCTCCTCGAGGTCGCGGCCGTCGATGTACTCCATGCCGATGTAGAGGTGGCTGCCCTCCAGCCCCAGGTCGAGGATGCGGACACAGCCGGGGTGGGCGAGCTGGGAGGCGAGCTTCGCCTCCTGGAGGAACATCTGCAGGAAGTCCTGGTCCTCGGTGAACTGCGGGAGCATCCGCTTCACCACCAGCCGCTCGTTCTGGCGGGCGGGGTCCACCGGCATCGCCAGGAACAGCTCGGCCATCCCGCCCTTCGCCAGCCGGCGCAGGAGCCAGTACTTGCCGAACCGCACTCTTTCCGAGGTCGCCTCCACTGCCGCCGATTGTGCCTCGCGCCCGGGGCCCAGGGAAGAAATCGTCAGTTCTCCAGGCGCCCCAGCGCCTTCTTGGCGCGGGCCCCCAGGGAGTCTGCCTCGCCCACCATGTCCAGCACCTGGCGGAACTTCCGCCCCGCCTTGGCGCCGTCGCGCGGGGCGAGCAGCTCTGCGTCCGCGAGCACCTCCTGGGCGTCGGTGCGCAGCTTGCGCAGGCCCTGGGCGGCGGGGAACGAGTCCGCGTCGTACTGCTGGGCCTGCAGCAGGTCGCGGCGCGCCGCGGCGTAGTTCCCGGCCTGGGCCGAGGCCTGGGCGCGGGTCGAGAGCGCGTCCGCCATCGAGTTGTTGAGCCGGCCGACGAGCCCCCCGGCGATGCCCAGGGCGCGGCAGGTGGAGAGCGCCTTGCCGATCGCGTCGACCGCCGCGGGCGAGCCGGCCTGGACCTGGCGCAGCGCCTCGGAGTACTGCCCCGCGAGTTCGCTGATCTCGGCGTCGAGGGCCGAGAGCCGCTCGTCGAGCTGCGCGCTGGGGGCCTCGGAGCGCAGCCGCTTGCACTCGGACCGCGCGTCCTCGAACGCCCCCGCCTCCAGCCGCTGCACGACCGCTCCCAGGCTGCCGAGGAAAGGCTTGAGGCTGGTGGGCGCCGCGCCCCGACGGGTCGCTTCACCCGAACTCCCGCGACCGCGCTCCTCGAGGCGGGCCAGCTCGCGGCTCACCTCGTCGCGCCGCACGGGCGGCAGCTCGGCCAACAGCGCGCGCGCCGCGCCCAGCTCGCCCAGCGCGGCGTGCCGCCACAGCCTCACCCCCACCCCGTCCGCGTCCGGGCGCTGGCGCTCCAGCTCCTCGATGAGCGCCTGCGCGTCCTCGGAGAAGCGGGTGGCCTGCGCGACCTGGCGGGCCTCCTTGAGCGCCCCGGGGCGGTCGCCCATCGCCGCGGCGCGCCAGGCGGCGTGCAGGTGCCCCTGGGCCGCGAGGCTGACCTTGCAGTTGGCGAGCAGGGTCTCCGCCTCCGCCTCGGTCTCGCCCTGCGCGGCCTGCTTGGCGAAGAGCACCGCGCCCTCGCAGCTGCCCACCTGCATCAGCCGCTTGGCGTCCGCGAGCAGGCGCTGCTGCTCCGAGCGCTGGCCGTCCTCCGCGCGCGTGAGCACCTGCCTCAGCGCCGCGATGGCCACCAGCAGCACCAGGGCGATGACCGCGATGCCCACCATCCCCACGCGGGACGGCATCGGCAGGCGGCCGGTGAGGCGCTCCACCATCCTCCGGCGACCGGGGGCGGCCTGCGGACGGGGCGCCGCAGAGG
>CAZAIE010000813.1:0-3957 GCA_964485035.1 uncultured Myxococcaceae bacterium
GGCGGGGAAGCCGCTGGCGGGCGGGGAGACGGTCCTGCTGGTCGAGGACGAGCCCGCCATCCGGAAGATGTGCGCCCGCGTGCTGGAGCGCCTGGGCTACCGGGTGGTGGTCGCGGCCAGTCCCGCGGAGGCGCTCGGCCTGGTCGAGGCACGCGAGGGGCCGATCGATCTCCTGCTGAGCGACGTGATCATGCCGGGACTGAACGGCCGCGAGCTGGCGGAGCAGCTGAGGATGCGCTGCCCCGGGCTGCGCGTGCTCTTCATGTCCGGCTACGACGCCGACGCCATCGCCAACCGGGGCGTCCTGGAGTCCGGGGTGCACTTCATCCAGAAGCCGTTCGCGATGCGCGCCCTGGGCCCGAAGCTCCGGGAGGTGCTGCTGCAGCCGCCGCTCTCGCCGCCAGGCGCTTCCTGACTACAGCGCGGCGTTGTCGATGAGCCGGGTCTTGCCGACGAACGCGGCGAGCAGCATCCGCGCGGGGCCGGTGACCTGCTCCAGCGGCTCCAGGGTGTCGGGGTCGATGACCGCCACGTAGTCGATGCGCGCCTCGACGCAGGCCAGCTCCGCCCGGGCGGCGTCGGCGATGCGGCCGGCGTCGGTCTCGCCGTTGGCGCGCAGGTGTCCGGCGGCCTTGAGCGCGCGCGAGAGCCCCAGCGCGCGGCGGCGCTCGTCCGGCGACAGGTAGGCGTTGCGTGAGCTCATCGCCAGGCCGTCGGCCTCGCGCACGATGGGCATGCCCACCACCTCCACCGGGAGGTCCAGGTCGCGCGCCATGCGGCGGATGACCGCGAGCTGCTGGAAGTCCTTCTCCCCGAAGAGCGCGACGTCGGGCGTGAAGACGTTGAAGAGCTTGGCGACCACCGTGGCCACCCCGCGGAAGTGGCCCGGGCGCTTCTCGCCGCACCAGCGCTGCTGCAGCCCGCCCACCTCGACGAAGGTCTGGTAGCCCGCGGGGTAGACCTCGGAGGGCTCGGGCGCCCAGACGAAGGAGACGCCGGCCGCGGCGCACTTGGCGAGGTCCCCGGCCTCGTCGCGCGGGTAGCGGGCGAGGTCCTCCTGGGGGCCGAACTGCGTCGGGTTCACGAAGATGGAGGCGGCGCAGACGTCGGCGCGGCGCGCGCCCTCGCGCATCAGCGAGAGGTGGCCCTCGTGGAGGAAGCCCATGGTGGGCACCAGCGCGAGCGTCTGGCCCTGCGCCCTCAACGCCTTCACCCGGGCGCGCACCTGCGCCACGGTCCGTACGACCTCGATCGCCATGTCTGCGGCTCCCTGCCCTCCGGTCCCGACTCCGGACTCTCGACTCTCGACTCTCGACTGCCGCTAGATCGGCTGCCCGTAGATGCCCTTCTTGTCCTCGTCCTCGTCGTCCTTGACCAGGCGGATGCTGGGCGAGCGGAAGGACTGGGCCTCAGCGGGGAACTCGCCCTTCTTCACCTCTTCCAGGTAGGACTGCGCGGCGCCGGTGATGACCTGGAAGAGGTTGGCGTAGCGCTTGAGGAACTTGGGGGCGAACTCGGGGTTCATGCCCAGCATGTCGTAGCAGACCAGCACCTGGCCGTCGGTGTGGGGGCCGGCGCCGATGCCGATGGTGGGCACGCCCACGCGCTCGCTGATCTCCCGGCCCAGCTCCAGGGGGATGCCCTCGAGCACCAGCGCGTAGACCCCGGCCGAGACCAGCGCCCTCGCGTCGGCGAGCAGGTGGCGGGCCTTCTCCTCGTCGCGGCCCTGCACCACGTAGCCGCCCATCTTGTGCACCGACTGCGGGGTGAGGCCGAGGTGGCCCATCACCGGGATGCCGGCGCGGACGATGCGCTCGACGGTCTCGGCGAACTCGGCGCCGCCCTCGAGCTTGACCGACTCGACGCCGCCCTCGGCGACCAGGCGGCCGGCGTTGCGCACCGCGTCCTCGACCGAGGCCTGGTAGCTCATGAACGGCAGGTCGCCGATGACGTGCGCGCGCTTCACCGCCCGGGAGACCGCGCGGCAGTGGTAGGTCATCTGGTCCATGGTCACCGGCAGCGTCGAGCGCTCGCCCTGGATGACCATCCCCATCGAGTCGCCCACCAGCAGGGCGTCGACCCCGGCTTCGTCGAAGATGCGGGCGAAGGCGGCGTCGTAGGCGGTGAGGACGCTGATCTTCTCGCCCGCCTGCTTCATCTTCCGCAGAGTGTGGATGGTGACCTTGCTCGGCTTGCTCATCGCTCTGGCACCTTGGGGCACGAAAAAGCCCGGCCTCGATCGTTCGCCGCACGGGAACACGAGCCGGGTTCGCACACGCCGAAGCGCTGCCGACCGACCATCGACCGTCCCGGTCCCTCTCGGGATCCGTGCGGGTGCTGCTATGTCCGTCCAGCGAAGACCCGCGTCCTGGTCCCAGGCAGATCCAGGCGCGAGAGCGGGGAAACTACTGCCGTCCGGCCCGGGATGCAAAGGTCCAGGCGGGCGGCTCCTCCAGGGCTGGTCGACGACGAGGAGTCAGGGGCCCACGGCCACGAGCGCGTCTCCGTCGTGGAAGTAGAGGGTGCCGTTGCCGAGGCTCGGGTAGGCGCTGGAGACCAGCTTGGAGGCGTGGGTCTTGGTCCACAGCAGGTTGCCGGCGCGGTCCATGGCGTAGAACGACCGGCCCCCACCGAAGAAGAGGGTGCCGTCGCCCGCGACCACCGCCGGCACGGTCACGATGACGTTGCCGTAGCTCCCCGGGTTGAGCGTGCGCGACCACTTCACGCTGCCGTTGGTGGGGCTCACTGCCGCCAGCACGGTGCTGTAGCCGTTGTACTCGGTGACGTAGAGCGTGCCGTCGGCGCCGAACGCCGGGGAGGTGACGCTGCCGCTCGAGGGCGCGGAGTGGGTCCACTTCACGGACCCGTTGGCGGGGTTGAGGGCGAGCACCGAGAGAATGCTGGTGATGTACACCGTGCCGTCGTTGCCCACGACCGGCCCGGCCGCCCAGTACGTGGCGGTGTGCTTCCACTTGAGTGTCCCGGAGGGGGTGAGGGCGTAGATGTAGTACTCGGCGAGCGAGGCCACGTAGATGGTCCCGTCCGGGCCCACCGCGGGCGTGCCGACGCCGTAGCCGCCGGTGTTGTACCGCCACTTCAGCGAGCCGTCGGAGTCGACCGCCACCAGGCTGCCGCAGGTGCTGTAGGGGCTGCAGGCCGTCGAGGCGACCGAGGAGGCGACGTAGATGTTGCCGTCCGAGCCGATGGTGAGCCCGCCCGAGCCACCCACGGGGTAGCTCCACTTCAGGGTCCCGGCGGGGGTGAGCGCGATCAGCTCCCCGGAGGTGTTCCGGGTGTAGACGGTCCCGTCCGCGCCGAGGGCGACGCCGGAGTAGTACCCGCGCACGTTGGGGTAGCTCCAGCGGGTGGACCCGTCGGGGTTGAGCGCGCGCAGCTCCGACGCGTCGTTGTTCGCCACGTACAGCGTGCCGTCGGCGGCGACTTGGACCGGCCCGTAGGACCCGGCGAGCCGCCAGCGCTCGTTGGAGGTGGTGGGGCCGGGGAAGTGGCTGCGTCCCTGGCGGCCGGCGAAGCCGCGCTCCAGGGGCCAGGGCGCGCCGGGCTGGAGCAGGTTCAGCTCGCAGGTCACGCCGTCGCCGACCCAGCCGGCGTTGCAGGTGCAGGAGAAGTTGCCCGGGGTGTTCGCGCACGAAGCGTTGGGCGAGCACGCGTTCGCCGCGCACTCGTCGATGTCGGTGCAGGTGGTGCCGTTGCCGGTGAAGCCCGGCTTGCACGCGCAGGTGAAGGCGCCGGGGGTGTTGGTGCAGAAGGCGTTGGGGGAGCAGGTGGCCGTCCCGGCCGCACACTCGTTCACGTCGGTGCAGGTCTTCCCGTCGCCGGTGAAGCCCGGCTTGCAGGCGCAGGAGTAGCTCCCGACCGAGTTGGTGCAGGTGGCGTTGGCGGAGCAGCCCGCCGTCCCGTTCGTGCACTCGTTGACGTCGGTGCAACTCTTCCCGT
>CAZAIE010000814.1:0-3956 GCA_964485035.1 uncultured Myxococcaceae bacterium
CGCTTCGTGGCGAGCTCTTGGCCGAAGTCAGGCGGAAACTCATGACCGGCTACACCGAGGCGACGGCTGCATCCGAAGGAGCGGCCGGCCCAGCATCGGGACCTGAAGCGGTCTCTCCGCAGCCGACGACGACGAGGCAAAGGCCAGCGAATACGAGGTGCCGCACGGGTCTCTCCAGGGTGGGTGGGGCCGAATTGCGCCGCGACGATACCAGAGGGCCGGTCGACGGAGCCTGCACCCGCCTGCACCCTTCGGGCGCGCCCTGGCTCTCAGCGATCTTCCAGGGAGGCTTCATGGCAACGACGGCGCTGGTGCTCGGTGGTGGTTTCGCAGGTCTCGAGACGGCCATCCGGCTCAAGGAGCGCGGACTCGACGTCACCCTCGTCTCTGAGCGGCCGTTCTTGTGGATCTACCCGACCTCCATCTGGGTCCCGACCGGTGAGTACCAGGCCGAGGACGCGAAGCTCGACCTTGCCACGGTGGCCTCTCGACACGGCTTCGCGTTCGTGCAGGGAGCGGTAGAGGCCATCGATGGAGCGAAGCGGACGGCTCGCGTCTCCGGCCAGGAGCTGACCGCGGACCAGCTCGTCATCGCCCTCGGCGGCTCGCCGATGCAGCCCCGCGGGGTCGAGCACACCTTCACCATCGGCGCCGGCCCAGAGAACACGGGGCGGCTGAAGGAAGCCCTCGACGCGCTGCTCGCCCGCGGCTCCGGACGCATCGCGCTGGGGTTCGGCGGCAACCCCAAGGACCCGAGCGCCGTGCGCGGCGGCCCGGCCTTCGAGTTCGCCTTCAACGTGGACACGCTGCTGCGCCGCAAGGGCCTGCGCGAGAAGGTCGAGCTGACCTTCTTCGCGCCGATGCCCAGCCCGGGCGAGAAGATGGGCAAGCGCGCGGTGGAGGCGGTGGGGAAGATGTTCGCGAAGCTTGGGATCTCCACGCGCTACGGAAAGAAGATCACCGGGTTCGAGCCGGGCGGCACCGTGGTCTTCGAGGACGGCTCGAAGCTCGAGTCGGACCTGACCATGTTCCTCGCCGCTGGCCAGGGCCACCCGGTCGTCCAGGCCTCCGACCTCCCCAAGACGGACGTGGGCTTCGTCCAGACCGACGAGGGCTGTGCGGTCGTCGGCCTCCCCGGCGTCTGGGCGGTGGGCGACTCCGCGGCGCTGCTGGGCCCGGCCTGGAAGGCCAAGCAGGGACACATGGCCGAGGTCATGGCGCACGTCGCTGCGGCGAACATCGTCGCGGCAGCCGAGGGGAGGACCGAGCGCGCGAGCTACCTGCCCCAGGTGAGCATCGTCTGCCTCATGGACATGGGGCGCGGGGCTGCGCTCGTGCGCCGCGACGACAAGGTCGAGAAACTGGTCCCGATGCCCGTGTACGGCCACTGGCTGAAGAAGGCGTGGGGCGGGTACTACCGGCGGTCGAAGCTGAAGAGCGTGCCGCGGATATTCGGGTAGCGCGCGAGCCGGTGAAATCCTTGCCGCATGGAGGGTTCTAGGTCATTCCTAGTCGGGTGAAATCTGTCCTCCTCCGCACGCTCGCCCTCGCGCTCTGCCTCACCCTCCCGTCCCAGGTCCAAGCCGCGAAGCCGCGGACGGGCAAGGCGCGACCCGCCGCTGGTCAGGCCGCCGCCAAGGCCGACCCTCCGCTGCTCCCGCTCGCCGAGGCAGCCCGTCCCCCGGACGACGACCTGGCCTCGCGGCTCCTGGCCGCGATGACGCTGGAGGAGAAGGCCGGGCAGATCATCATGAGCTACCCGCCGATCGACCCGGAGGCGCCGGTCATCGCGGGCTCGGTCATCTTCGTGGGCAGCCTGCTGCGCTCGGCCGATGGCGTGAAGAAGCGCATCGAAGGACTGCAGAAGCGATCGCGCATCCCGCTGCTGGTCTCGGCCGACATGGAGGGCGGCAAGCTCAACCGTCTGCGCTTCGTGAAGTCGCTGCGCAACGTCCCCTCCAACCAGGAGTTGGGGAAGGGCGACGAGGCCAACGCCCGCGCCTGGGGCCGCACCGTCGGCAAGGGCATGAAGGGCCTGGGCTTCAACTGCAACCTCGGGCCGGTGCTCGACCTCGCCGACTCGGGGCTGATGTTCGAGACCGGCCGCTCGATGGGCGGCGACGCAGCGAAGGTGGCGCGGCTCGGGCGGGCGTATGCGGAGGGCATCTGGTCCGAGGGCGTGATCCCCGTGGGCAAGCACTTCCCGGGCTATGGCGACCTGGAGAAGAACTCCGATCATTTCCTGCTGGTCAGCGACCGGCCGCTCGAGACGATCCAGCAGCACGCGGCGGCCTTCACCCAGGTCGGCGACTGGATGCCGTCGGTGATGCTCACCAACGTCGGGTTCACGGCCTACGGCAGCGTCCCCGCCATCTTCTCCCCCGAGATCGTCGCGTTGGCGCACCAGGGCCATTGGCTCACCATGACCGACGACCTCTCGGTGAAGACCCTGAGCGAAGCGACTGCGGGCGACCAGGACGAGGTCGTGCGCAAGGCGTTCCTCGCGGGCAACGACATCCTGCTCACCACTGCGCCCTTCGACTGGGACAAGGGGATGAACGCCCACAAGGTGGTGGTCGATCTGGTGAAGTCGAAGCCCGAGCTGCTTTCGCGGCTCGAGGAGAGCGCGCTGCGCGTGCTGCGCCTCAAGCAGAAGATGGGGCTGCTGGCCCAGGTGAAGGCACCGCCCGCGGTCGCTCCGCAGCCTGCGCCCGCTGCCCAGGAGTCCGCCGCGGCACCTGTTCGCGACACCGGCACCAAGCCCGAGTGAAGCCCGGGAAATGTCCGGTGTCGGACGCGGGTTCGCAGACGGTTCCCAGCTCGTGATCGCCGAAGGCCCGAGCGCTGCACCGAGGCTTCATGCGGTGCAGCTGAGGCCGTTGGCGGGATGATCCACGAGTGAGCCGACCTCCCCGCGGTTAGAGTGAGCACCGTGCCCGCCATCGACGTCCGCGCCATCAGCAAGTCCTTCTCCGGCCGCCGCGCGTGCTGGGACGTGACGTTCTCGGTCGAGCGCGGCGAGGTCTTCGGCCTGCTCGGCCCCAACGGCGCAGGCAAGACCACCACCCTGCGCATGCTCGCCGGGATGCTCGCCCCGGACTCCGGCGAGGCCGAGGTCGCCGGGGAGCGCATCGGCCCTGGACGGCCGGGCAGCGCCGAGCTGCGTCGCCGCATCGGCCTGCTCACCGAGGCTCCGGGCTTTTACGACCGGCTGACAGCCCGCGAGAACCTGGTCCACTTCGGCCGGCTGCAGGGGCTCTCGACGGAGGATGCCAGGCGGCGCGCCGTCGCGCTGATGGCCCGCTTCGGCCTCGCCTCTCACGCGGACCGGCCCTTTGCCGTGCTCTCCCGCGGGATGAAGCAGAAGCTGGCCATCGCCCGAGCCATCCTCCACGAACCGGACGTGGTGCTGCTCGACGAGCCAACGGTGGGCCTCGACCCCGAGGCGACGCGGGAGGTGCGCGGGGTGGTGGCCGAGCTGGCGGCGGAGAAGCGCACGCTGGTGCTCTGCACGCACCACCTGGACGAGGTCGAGCGTTTGTGCGGACGGGCGGCGTTCATCGCCGGGCGACTGCTCGCGATCCACGACCTGAAGCGCCCGCAGCACTCGCGCCTGCGGGTGGAGCTGGCGGTCGCGCACGAGCCTGCCCTGGCGGCCGTGCGCGCGCTGCCGTGCGTGGCCCTGGTGACGGGGGCAGCGACCGAGTGGGTCGTGGAGCTTCAAGCAACGTCGCCCGAGCAGAGCCGGCTCGACGCCGCAGCCGTGGTCGGGACGATGGTGGGCGCCGGGGGCAAGGTTGCAGCGGTGATCCCCGCGGGCAATCCGTTGGAGGAGGCCTGGATGCAGCTGCAGCGGCAGGCCCGCGAAGAGGGGCTCATCGGATGAAGTACGTGCGCGTCCTGCTCGCCAAGGAGCTGCTCGACCTGCGGCGCTCGCCGATGCTGCTGCTGTCGAT
>CAZAIE010000815.1:0-3955 GCA_964485035.1 uncultured Myxococcaceae bacterium
CGCGGGCCGCGCTGATCCACCCGTCCACCTCGGGCACCCGCGGGCACGTGCCCGCCGCGGCGAGCACCGCGACCCCCGCGTCGATCGCCTGGAGCGCCTCGCGCGCCGCCACCAGCCTCCCGTCGTCCAGGTGCAGCGGCTGGCGGTAGTGCGTCTGCAACAGGCACAGCCGGATCTCCCGGGGCGTGAACCCCTGCTCCAACAGGTCGCCGAGGGTGCGATACGTCGTCGCCTCGTAGCTCATCTTCTCCGCGCCCACGAAGACCAGCTCGGAGTGCAGCCAGAAGCGCGCCTGCGGCTTGCCGGTGAGCGCCCGCATCTGCGCCAGCTCGTTCTCGTGGTGCGGGAAGACCAGCTCGACCGACCCGGTGTGGATGTCGAACTGGTCGCCCAGGTGCGCGCGGGCCATCGCCGCGCACTCCACGTGCCAGCTGGGGCGGACGTTGCCCCACGCGGTCTTCACCGCCAGGCCCTTGCGCATCTCGGCCAGGTCGCAGCGGCGGAAGAGCACGAAGTCGCGCGGGTCCTGCCCGTCGTAGCGCTCCTCCTCGTGCGTCCCGCTGCGGCAGGCGCTCCCCAGGCCCTGGCCGAAGAGGTCGCCGTAGCTCTTGCTGCGCCCGATGTTGAAGTACACCGAGTGGTACTGCTCGTAGGCGAAGCCCTTGTCCACCAGCTCCTGGGTGAAGGAGACCATCGCGTCCACCGACTCGGAGGAGCGGCAGTACACGTTCGCCGGCTTCACCGCCAGCGCCTTCAGGTCGTCGTGGAACTCGGCCTCGTGGCGACGGCACAGCTCCTTGAGCGGCTCGCCGGTCTTGTCCGCCTCGCGGATGGTGAAGTCGTCCACGTCGGTGATGCTCACCACGTGCTTCACCCTGTGGCCCGCGGCCTCGATGGCCCGGCGGATGAGATCGTCGACCACCATGCGGCGCAGGACGCCGAGGTGCGGCCGGCGGTGCACCGTGGGGCCGCACGAGTAGACGGTGACCTCGGGCGCGCCGGGCCGCGGCTCGAAGGCCTCGTGCTGGCGGGTGAGCGAGTTGAAGAAGTGCAGGCGCACCGAGGGCTCGGCCTGCTTCACCTGGAAGAGAGGGGTCGAGAGGTAGCGCTCCCCGCCGTCGGGGAACACCACCACGATCACCCCCGACTCGATCTGCTTGGCGAGCTCGTAGGCCGCGTGCATCGCCGCGCCGGAGCTCATCCCCACCAAGAGCCCCTCCTTGCGCGCCAGCGCCCGGGTCATCTCCCACGCGGCCTCGTCCTCGATGTTCACCTTCCGGTCCAGGCTCGAGGGGTCGAAGATGCCCGGGACGTAGGCCTCCTTGAGGTTCTTCAGCCCCTGCAGCCGGTGCCCCAGGTAGGGCTCCACGCCGATGACGCGGATCTTCGGGTTCAGCTCGCGGAAGCGGCGGGAGCAGCCCATGAGCGTGCCGGTGGTGCCCATGGTCGCCACGAAGTGGGTGATGCGCCCCTCGGTCTGCCTCCAGATCTCCTCGGAGGTCCCGTGGTAGTGGGCGAGCACGTTCGCGGGGTTGTTGTACTGGTCGGTGAGGAAGAAGCGCTTCGGCTCCTCGTTGATGAGCTCGTAGGCCCGCTCGATGGCCCCGTCGGTGCCCTTCGACGCCGGGGTGAGCAGGAACTCCGCGCCGTACGCCGCGAGGATCTTGCGGCGCTCCACCGAGACGCCCTCGCTCATCGCCAGCGTGATGCGGTAGCCCTTGGCGGCGGCGATCATCGCCAGCCCGATGCCGGTGTTCCCGCTGGTGGCCTCGAGGATGGTCTTGTCCTTCGTCAGCTGCCCCGAGCGCTCCGCCTCGGTGATCATCCAGAGCGCGATGCGGTCCTTGATCGACCCGCCCGGGTTGCCCCGCTCGAGCTTCGCGAAGATCTGCACGTTGGGGTTCGGGTTGAGCGCACGGATGGGATAGAGCGGCGTGTTCCCGACCAGCGCTTCGATCCCCGTCGTCGTGGGAGTCGCGGTGTCCATGGCGTCACCTCCAGGCAGAGCGGGCCGCAGGAATAGCACCCCGCACGAAAAAGCGCGCCGGACCGGAGTCCGACGCGCCGTGCTACTGGGGACGTCTGCGGCCTACTTCGAGCAGTAGTGCTCGGTCGGATAGTCGAGGAAGCTGCCTACGAAGTTCGAGCCGTCGGCGCGGCGCAGCGCGACGCCGTTGGCCACGAAGAAGAACTCCATCTTCGCCTCGTCGTACTGGCCGTCCGCGCTCTTCGCGTACGGCTCCTGCGTGCAGTAGTAGGTGCGGAACGGGTCGAGGGCGCCGAGGTCCAGCTTGTAGCGGGCGTTGTTGCCGACGCGGTCGAAGGTGGGGACGTAGGCGGTCTGCCAGGGCAGGTCCTTGCCGTAGCGGTAGTGCACCTGCACGTCGATGTCGCGCCAGAGGTTCGGGTTGGCCCAGTCGGTGGTGCCCTGCTTCCACACCTGGAAGCAGACGTTGCGGTACGCGGCGCGCTGGCGGGTCCAGGTGTCATAGGTGAAGCCCTCGCCCATCGCCGTGCCGTCGCAGGCGCCAGCGCCGCCGCGGCTGATGGCCACGTCCGCGTTGCCGATCCACCCGACCGGGGTGACCATGTCGAAGCCGTAGTTCTGCCCGCCGTTCGAGTCCCAGGCCTGGCAGTTGTTCCCCGCGCCGCTGAAGTTCTCGAACCACACCTCGACGCGGGTCGCACCCACCGGGACGGTCGTCGAGAACGGGATCGGGGTCGCCTGGTTCGTGGGCGTGCCGTTGTTGGTCACGAAGGCGCGCACCGAGCCGCTCACCATCTCGCCGCCCGGGAGGAAGCGGGCGTGGGCGACCAGGTCCCACGCCGGGTAGCCGTTGTGCGTGCCGCGGCAGGTGGTGAGCCGCTCCAGCGCGTACTCGACCGCGAGCGCATTGCCGCCGGCCAGCGTGCCGAAGCTCTCGACGCCGTCGGTCTTGAAGCGCAGGGTCGCGCCGTCGCGCTGTGGGGCCGCGGTGACCGGCTTGCACGCGCTCGCGTCCTCACCGATGGCCAGGCCCGCCTCGCCGCTGATGACGTAGGAGGCCAGCGGGTCGGCGATGCGGTTGTGGTCGAAGAGCCGGCCGCCCTGGGCCAGCTTCAGGTAGGGGATCACGGGGACGCGGGTGTTGCGCAGCGAGGTGCCGCTCATGCCCTCGGTCGGCATGTCCTCCCAGACGTCCAGCTCGTAGCGGGTGAAGCCGCCCTCGGAGACCGCGGTCTTGGTGGCGCTCTTCGACCGCCAGGCCCCGTTGCGCTGGTAGAGGACGGCCACCGTCAGGCCCTCGGCCGCCGCGGCGTCCGACGCGTCGATCACCGCCCGCCAGATCCACGAGCCGCCGGGGGTCTTGGTCTGGTAGCCGCCGGTGTTGTTGGGCAGGCGCTTCATGGAGCGCAGGACCACGTTGCAGCCGACGTCCGAGGCGTCCTTCGACCCGTCGATGCCGGCCAGCGGCTCGGTGGAGTCCTCCACGTCCTCGAAGACCAGGGGGGTCGGGGTCTCGCCCGCGCAGCCGACCGCAGCGACCAGGACCAGCAGACTGAAGCACTTCAGTGCGTTCATGACTGAACTCCTTCGAAGGCCAACTTGGTAGTCCAAGCTTGAGTTACGCGTACTCCTACATCAGTCCACCCGCGCGCACAAGCCCCCCCCGGCCGGCTCGCAAGGCAGCAGACCCGAGGGGAAGCGGGCTACTTGCTGGTCATGAGCAGCGAGAGCAGCGCGAGCACCGGGCCCTGGTAGGCCTGCATCGGCTCGGTGATCTCCCAGGCGCAGGCGCGGCAGGCCGAGCCGCTCCAGTCGCAGCCCACCGAGAAGTCCCGGTAGGCGTAGGCGGGCCAGTTCTTCTTGGGGATGTCGTAGCTGCAGCTGTAGTCGCGGTTCGGGCCGCCGACGACGATGCCCGGCGCCGGGCCGGTGGTGGACGTCTGGGCATCCAGTGGGTGGTACGGGTAG
>CAZAIE010000816.1:0-3955 GCA_964485035.1 uncultured Myxococcaceae bacterium
GTGGTGAGCTGGTGCAGCACCACGCCCACCGACCAGAGGTCCGAGCGGACGTCCACGTCGCGCGAGCTGTGCACCTGCTCCGGAGACATGAAGCTGGGCGAGCCGAGCATCACGTTGGCCGCGGTGAGGCGCGGCCCGGCGGCCTTGGAGATGCCGAAGTCGAGGACCTTGATGATCGGCCCCGCGGGGGTGTTGGCCAAGAAGAGGTTCGCGGGCTTGAGGTCGCGGTGGACGATGCCCAGCGCGTGGGCCAGCGAGAGCGCCTCCAGCGCCTGCATCACGTAGCCCGCGGCCAGGGGGAGCGGCAGCGCGCCCTGGGTCGCGAGCAGGCTCGCGAGGTCGGTGCCCTCCAGGTACTCCAGCACCATGAAGGCGGCGCCGGTGGGCAGGGTGTCCACGTCCAGCACCTTGGCCACGTGTTCGTTGCGGATGCGCGCTGCGGCCCGGGCCTCGTTGAGGAAGCGGGCGACGGCGGAGCCGTCCGAGAGGATCTCGGGGAGGAGCAGCTTGATGGCCACCGGCTGGTCGAGCAGCTCGTGGTGCGCGAGGTACACCGCGCCCATGCCGCCGCGGCCGATGCACCGCTGGATGCGGTACTTCCCCGCCAGCAGCTCGCCGGTGTCGGGCAGTCCGACCGTCATGGTCGGCGCGGCCATCAAGGACTCCTTGGGAGCTGAACGACGCAGGCGAGGATACAGGAGAACGCCCGGGGGAGCGCCAATCCGGGCAGCGAGGTCCCAGGGGCGCACCGCTTTCTGGCCAGCGACGCGGGCGGGCGTAGACTCGCCGGGTGACCCTCGCCGACCTCGACCTGCGGATCTTCACGGCCATCAACCAGCTCGGCTTCGCGCCGCTCGACGCCGTCTTCGTCACCGTCTCGCGGCTGGAGTTCGGCCTGGGGAGCGCCGGGGTGATCGCGCTCTACTTCGCCTGGCGCAAGCGCTGGGACGCGGTGTGGGTCATCCTCGCCGGCATCGCGGCCCTGGTGCTCTGCGACATGGTGGGGGCCAAGGTTTGGAAGGTGTACTTCGGTCGGGTCCGGCCCTGCTACGCGCTGCCCGCGGACGCGGTGCGGCAGTTGGTGGCCATCTCCAACTCCGGCTCCATGCCCAGCCTGCACGCGGCGAACAACCTCACGGTGGCGCTGGTCGCCTTCTTCGCCGACCGCCGCACCGGGTGGGTGCTCTTCCCGCTGGCGCTGCTGGTCTCCATCAGCCGGCTGGGGGTGGGGGTGCACTGGCCGACGGATCTCGTGGGCGGCTGGGTCTGGGGCGCTATGTGCGCGGGCGCGGCGTGGGGCGTCTCGCGGCTGTTGCGCGCGGGGTTCTTGAAGCTGGTGGGGAAGGGGCGCGGGAACGGAGCCGAGCCCGCGCCGGCCCGGGGTCCCGAGGCGTAGGGCGGCCGTCTGCCCTCCTGGAAACCGGGACCTCAGTCAGCGGCGCAGCGCCACGATGAGCCAGGAGGCGTGATGAGCGAAGGGAAGGGCGGAGGCTTCGAGCTCGAGGACCCCCGGGACCTGCGCGCCGCAGCGCTGCTGGAGCGGGCGGTCGCGGGGTTCGGAAACGTCTCCACCGACGGCGAGGGGCAGCTGCGTCGCCCCGCCAATCGATGGCAGTCCCTGCGGGCGCGCTGGCTCGTGCTGAGCGCCCGCCTCGCCCGCCCCCGGCACGAGCTGGTGTGCGCCCGCCTCCAGGAGATCACGGGGGTGCTCCAGGCGCTTCCTGGCCCCCGCCTGCTCGTCCCCGCGGCGATCTGCGTGCTGCTCGCGGCGGGGGGCTGGTGGCTCCAGGAACTCCATGCTGCCTCGGAGCGGCTGGGGGCGGCCGCTGCGGCCCGCCCCCTGCGGCTCGCCCGTGACGCAGACCTCCTCCCGTCGCTCGCCAAGGACGCGCGCCCACTCACCCGCCTGCCCAAGGGGCAGACCGTGACCGTGCTGGGCGTCGAGAAGCGCAGCCACCTCCACGTCCGCCACTCCTCGGGGGACGTGGGCTTCGTCGAGCTGGGGGTGCTCGAGGGCGGTGACCGGCTCGTCGCAGCCCGAGAGACCGGGCTCCTCGCCGCAGAGCCGGGCCGCGGGAAGGCCGCACGCGACGCTCCCCGCCTGCCCGT
This sequence comes from uncultured Myxococcaceae bacterium, assembly GCA_964485035.1. GTDB lineage: Bacteria > Myxococcota > Myxococcia > Myxococcales > UBA5297 > CAZAIE01. Next base: position 2,110 of record CAZAIE010000816.1, read on the forward strand.
CCCCGCGGGCGCCGTCGGGACGCTGCTCGACTGCAGGGAGGATCACGTCTGCAGGGTGCGGCTCGACTCCGGGGTCCTCGGCTGGACGACGCTGGGTGCCCAAGGACTCGACCGCGCGCTGCTGGCCGAGTTGCCGCGCCGCAATCCCAGCTTCGCCCAAGCGGTCTCGGTGGCGGTGCTCGAGGGCCTCGTGGGCAAGGGCCCCGAGGACGTCGAGAAGGCGCTCGGCCTGCCCACCGGGCTCTTCGTCCGCGGGGGCCAGGGTCGGGTCCTGTACGACGGCGCGCTCACGGTCGTCGCGGGCGTCCGCCGGCACGAGGGCGCGGAGCTGCAGCTCGAGGGCGGACGGGTCGCACGCGTCTCGCCCTCGCCGGTCTCCGAGGTCGCCTGGAGCGAGCAGCTCCCGCTCGCAGGCGCCGTCCGCGCCGTGCTCGCCCGGGGGCCGCTCGCCCCGCCGCGGCTGCTCGCCCCGGAGGCCAGCGGCCTCTTCGCCCCGCTGCGGCTGCGCGGGCCGGTCTGGGCCGTGGCCGTCCGGGTCGTGGAGACGGTACTCGGAGGCCTGCTCATCCTCTATTGGGTCCCGCTGGCGCTCTCGGCGCTCGTGCGCGCGGGGCTCTTGCGCCTGCGGCTGCTCTCGAACCGCGCGGCCTTCTGGTCCTCGTTCGCGGTGCACCTGCTGGCCATCTACGCCTGGTTCCTGGTGCTGGCCCAGGTCGTGGCGCTGCGACAGAGCTCCGGGCCGGTGCTGCTGGTGGTCCTCCTGCTGGTGATGCTCCTGGGGCTGCGCGCCGGCGTGACGGTCATCCGTGGCGACCTGCGAATGCACCGGTGTCCCTCGTGCCACCGGTACCCCTCCGCGGCCGACCTCGGATCGACGGTGCTGGGCACGACGCGGGCCTACGAGTGGGTCGAGCGCCAGCAGTTCACCCACGAGACCCGTGAGCTCGGGCACGACGAGCAGTACCGGCCCCGCTACGTGATCACCCGGCACTACCGCCGCCACTGGGACCTGCGCGAGACCGAGCGGGACGAGGTGGAGGACGAGCGCGAGTGCGTCTTCTGCGGTGAGCGCTGGACCGTGGAGCGCTGGGAGTACCGCACCCGGACGCACCAGATCGCGTAGCGAGCGACTACCGGGCCGGGTCGTGGGGCGCGGCTTGCTCTCGTGTCGCCTCCGACCCCGGGGCCTCGGCGGGCGCGCGCTGGACGTCGGGTCCCCACGCCCAGAGCGCCCCCAGCGCCGCTCCCCACGCGAGCCAGGGCAGCGCCCTCGCGAGGCGGCCGCGCTGCCTGGGGTCGGCCCACGCGCGCTCCAGCAGACCTGCGGAGAACTCGAGCGGCTCGTCCCGGGGCTCCTCGACATGGGTGACGCGCAGCAGGAGACCCTGGCGTCGGCGCGGCAGCCGGAGGACCGCAGCCGCCAGCTCCGCGCGCGTCGCGAAGACCTCCTCGCCGCCCGCGTGCGCGCGCCACAGCGCGACCAGCCCCTCGACCAGCCCCAGCCCGACCACCAGCTTGAACGCCGAGAGCGCCACCGCGGCCACCTTCGAGGAGGTGGCGATGGCCGGCTGGAGCACGCCGAGGCTGTCGGGCACGTCCAGGAGCAGGGCGTTCGTCACCTGGTAGGCGAAGAAGTGCAGCCAGTGCCCGGCGCCCGGGGCCGGAGGCAGGACGAGCCCGTCCCGGATCGGCCCCTCGAAGGCGAAGGCCTGGACCACGAGCCCCAGGGCCGCGAGCGTCGGGAGCTGGATGGAGAGGGCGGTCGCGGCGCGGTGCTCCAGCGCCGAGCCGGCGAGGCTGCGGCGCAGCGAGACCACGCGCCAGACGAACAGCCCCGCGGCCGCGG
>CAZAIE010000817.1:0-3951 GCA_964485035.1 uncultured Myxococcaceae bacterium
GCGTGGGCGAACGAGGTGACGTCCTGCAGCCCCACGCAGAAGGCGTTGCCCTTGAAGGTGTGCGCGAGGCGGAAGAGGGCGCGCAGCCGCTCCGGGTCGCCGGGGCGGGCCTCCAGCTCCACCAGCCCCTGCTCGATGCCCGCGAGCTGCTCCTCCGCCTCGGCCAGGAACACCTGGTGAACGGCCTCCCGGTCGATGTCCACGTCGTCCCCCGCTTGTCGACCCTTGGTCGACTCTTGGTGCGAGTCCTGGCCCCGCTAGAGCTGCTTCACCCAGGCCTCGCCGGTGTCGGTCTCGTAGACGAGCTTGCGGCCCCGCGCGCCCCCCACGTCCATGGCCACCACCGGCACCCCGTGCTCCTCCAGGGCCAGCAGCGCGCACGAGACGTTCCGGGTGCCCAGGTCGGAGGCCTGGCTGAAGGCGCTCACCATGCCCCCGAAGACCTTGGCCCGCAGCTGGCTCCCCGCGCCGTGGACGCGCACCGCGGCGAGGAGCTGGCGCATGGCGATGTGCGCGAACCGGCCCGAGGTCTCGCCCTCCGCAGCGGGCAGCGGCAGCACGTAGTGGTTCAGGGCGCCCACCCCGGCCGCGGGGTCGAAGAGGCAGACCGAGACGCAGGTCCCCAGCACGGTGGTGACGGTGCACGGCTCCACCGAGGCGAAGACCTCTCCCGGGTGCAGGTAGACGGTGCGCCGGTCGGGCCCTGGTGGACGGGGACCGTGGACCTGCGGCCAGCTCGGGGCGGCGTCCCTCACGCATTGCCCCCATGGGCCAGCCGCGCGTGCAGGCGCGTGCAGTGCAGCGCCATCGCCGCCTGGGTCCCGAGCAGCTCGAACAGCTCCTGGTCGGCTCGTCCCAGCGCGCGCTTCTGCGGGAGCAGCCGGAAGATGGCGATCACCCCGGCCACCGCCTCCCCCAGCCGCATCGGCACGCACGCCAGCGGGACGTCCTCGCCGTCGGCCGCCGTCGCCATCTGGACCTCGCCCATCGCCGCCGCCCGCCCGATGGCCCCGTCGCCCAGTCCGATGCGCCTCAGCGGGGTGGGGTCGACGCCGCGCGAGGAGACCAGCCTCAGGGCCTCGTGCTCGCGGTCCACCTCGAAGATCGCCAGCTCCTCCGAGCCCACGAGGTTGATGACGATGTCCTGGATGATGGCCAGGACCTCGCCCGGGTCCAGGGTCTCGTGGAGGCGGAAGCTGGCGACACGAGGCTGGCCAGCGCCTCGGCCTTCTGCTCCAACTCCAGGAAGCGGTGGGCGAAGACCTCGTTCTCGGCCTCGAGGCGGCGGGTGAGCGACTCCTGGCTCTCGACGGCGCGGCGCGCGTCGTGCTCACAGGCCGAGAGCAGCGCCCGCTGGCGCGCCAGCTCCTGCCGGGTCTCGGCCAGCTCCCGCCGCAGCACCACGGGGTCGTCGGACAGCGGCGCTCCGGCCTGTAGGGTGGGCCCCGGCGCGCGCAGCTCCGCCACCACCGCCCGCAACGCCTCGTTCTCCGCCCGCAGCTCGCGCAGGCAGCGCCAGGTGTCCTCGGTCACCTCGAGGACGAAGGACTTGGTGTCGTGCATTCTCATCCCCCCGGACGTCGGCTCATTCGCCGAGGAAGTTCCTGAGCTTGGCCACCAGCTCGGTCGCGTTGAACGGCTTGGCGATGTACTCAGTGCAGCCCGCCTCGTAGCCGGCCTGCACGTTGTGGGGCTCGCCGCGGGTGGTGACCATGATGATGGGGATGGCCTTCGTCTCCTCCCGCCCGCGCAGGCGCCGGCAGGCCTCGAAGCCGTCCATCTTCGGCATCACCACGTCCATGAAGATGAGGTCGGGCCGCTGCGCCAGCGCGGTGTCCACCGCCTCGACGCCGTCGTGTGCCAGCAAGAGCTCGTAGCGGTCGGACTTCAGCATCATCCGCTCCATGAGCAGCACGGTGTTGGAGTCGTCCACCAGGAGGATCTTCTTGCGCGCCATGCTCGGGTCCTCGCTCGCTCAGCCGCCGCGGCACAGTTCGATCAGCTGCATCAGCTTCCGGGAGACCGGCATCCCCAAAAACTGCACGGCCATCCCCACGTCCCGGCTCCCGTTCCACCGGTGCGACCAGGCCACCACCCCGGTCGCCGGGACCTCCTCGCGGGTGGTGGTGAGGTGCAGCCGCATCTCCACCGCGATGCGTGGGCGCAGCGGCACCAGCGTCTGCACGAAGAGCCCGCCGGAGCTCACCTCGTACGAGAGCCCAGTGGACCAGGCGCCCGGGACCTTCGAGCCCCACTCGCGGAACTCGACCGGGCAGAAGAAGGGCACGCCGTCCTCCGCGCGCAGCGCCTGGGCCGGGCAGCCCAGCTCGGCATTGGCCCGGGCGATGAGGGTGTCCATCCGGCTCTCGTCCACCCAGGCGGCCCGCGGGTCGGCCAGGGCGACCGCCGGGACCTGCGGGGTCAGCAGCAGGGCGGGGGTCTGCGCGAGCGAGGGATCTCCGCGGCAGGCCGAGAGCAGCCCGGGGAGGATGCCGACGTCCCAGCGCAGCATCAGGAGGTCCACGCGCGTGTCGAGTGAGCCCAGACCCCCGTGGACCGACCGCTCCAGCACCCTGTGCCCGTTGCGCTCGAGGATGCGGCGCAGCCGGTCCTGGGGCGCGGACGGCTCACCGTAGAGCAGCACCGTGCGCTGGACCTCGCGCGGGTTGCGGGCCGGGGCCTCGGCGAGCGCCGACAGCCGGGCCTGGACGTGCGCCATCCGCAAGGGGCGGATGAGGCAGTCGTCGAAGCCCGCGTGCCAGCAGTCCTCCAGCAGCTCCACCGGGCTGTCCAGCTCCGCGAGCAGCGTCATGGGGATGCGGCCTGCGAGCTCGGCCTTCAGGTGGGCGCATGCCTCCGTGCCCTCGGCCCAGGCGGTGGCTGCGTCGACCAGGACGACCGAGGGGCGCATGGACTGCGTGAGGGCGACGGCCTCCATCAGCCCGGAGGCGCAGACACACTCGTCGCCCGAGCAGGCCACCGCCTGCGTCTCGACCAGCCGGGTCCGCTCGTTCGAAGTGACCAGCAGCACCTTGCGGCGCGTTGGAGCCGACCGGACCTCGGCCTGACCGAACAGTGGCGTGGCTGGAAGTCCCATGGCTGCTCCCCGGTACGCGGCGTCCCGTGGCGTGCTTGCAGGAGCGGTGCCGGAAATGGGCGATGGAACAATGGAGATGCGAGGCGTTTTCTGCAGGGTTTCTGCAGTGGGCCTGCACGATTCCGATGGGGTCGATGCCCGAATCGGGGAGGAGAGCAGCTCCGAGCCGTGGCTGGGTCGGGGAGGTGATCTCACCCAAGCGGCTGCGCCTGCTCGGGCAATTCGAAAATGCTCTCGACCTCGCGCGCAGGGGTGGGGTGAAATCTACTTGTCATGCAAGTAGATACTTTTTGGTTTCTTTTTCGAGTACGCAATCCAGACCGGGGTTGTGCTCACCCCAGTCCTTTCGCGCTCGCCCCCGTCTGTGTGACGGGGCTTTGGCGGGGAACAGGGCAGGGGAGTCGAGGCCGCCGGGTGAGATTCGGGTGATTCGACGCAGTCGGCAGGTTCTTGGAGGAGGTCAGATGGTGCGCCACATCGTGGTCTGGACGCTCAAGCCGAACGCGGAAGGGGCCGACGCCCAGACGAAAGCGCAGCGGGTGAAGGCTGCGTTCGAGAAGCTCAACGGCCGGATCCCCGGGATGCTGCGCCTGGAGATTGGCCTCGACTTCTCCCGGACGAAGGAGTCGGGCGACGTGGTGCTGTACTCGGAGTTCGAGAGCCGAGCCGCGCTGGAGGGCTATCAGGAGCACCCGGAGCACGTGGCGCTCAAGGCGTTCATGCGCACCGTGCGCGACGAGCGCCGGGTCGTCGACTACGAGGTGTAGCTCAGGCGCGCGCCTCGGGGACGGTCGGAAGCGGCTCGGGGAGGGCGGCCAGGTGCTCCTCCTGCAACTGGCCGCCCTCCCCGAGCC
>CAZAIE010000818.1:0-3949 GCA_964485035.1 uncultured Myxococcaceae bacterium
CTCAGTTGGTAGAGCGTCAGCCTTCCAAGCTGAATGTCGCGAGTTCGAACCTCGTTTCCCGCTCTGAAGACTCGAGAGCAGCAGAAAAAGTAGCGAAGAAGAAAGAAGTTGTAGCGGCAGAAGAAGAGATGCGGTAGAAGGTGCGGCGCTGTTGGATGCCCTTGTAGCTCAGTTGGTAGAGCGCGTCCTTGGTAAGGACGAGGTCACCAGTTCAATCCTGGTCGAGGGCTCTCAAGACGGAAGGGTGGAGCCATGAATCGCAGCATCATCTCGCTCGAGTGCACGGTGTGCAAAGAGCGCAACTACTCGACGACTAAGAACAAGCGCACGATGCCCGACAAACTCGTGCTGTCGAAGTACTGCAAGCGCTGCCGGAAGCACACCGAGCACAAGGAGACGAAGTAAGTCCCTGGCCGCCGGCCAGTCGGCGGCGCGGGGTAGCGAACGCGCCTGCTGCTGGGCGCGGAATAGGCCAGTAGCTCGAACTGGTAGAGCGGCGGTCTCCAAAACCGCGGGTTGGGGGTTCGAATCCCTCCTGGCCTGCACGCTTTGCAAAGCCTCTTCCGCCTCCCGTTGCTTTTCCTCGAGAGAGGCAAGGGGAGGTGAAAGAGGCCTTGCGGCGTTCGATCGAAGCATTCGTGCCCGGCCGGGGCGCGTGGAAGGACGGAGAACATGGACGCAGCAGCAGCCTCCAGCATCGGCTCCAAGATGGAGCCCAAGCGCATGGTGGGCATCGCCCTGGTCGCCTTCGCGCTCGCGGGCGGGATGTTCCTGGAGAACGTCTTCAAGGCCATCCTCGAGCGCGGTCTGAAGTGGACCGACCCCACGCTCGTGGGCGACGTCACCGTGACCCAGTTGGTCGCCTTCGCTCTGGCGATTGGCGTCGCGGCCTATGTGTACTTGAACCCGAAGACCCGCGAGACCGGCCTGGAGATCGCCGGGGAGCTCAAGCGCGTCACCTGGCCCTCGCTCGCCGAGACCCGGGTCTCCACTGTCGCGGTCGTGGTGGCCAGCGTGGTGTGCTCGCTGGTTCTCTTCTTCTTCGACTTCCTCGCCTCCAAGTTGATGACCATCTGGGTCCCCGCCGCGCTGCGGTGGGTCACTGGCGCCTGAGCGGAGTGGAAGGAACCATGGCTGAGACCGAAGCGAAGCCCGAGGCGAAGCAGCGCGAGAAGAAGTGGTACGTGGTGCACACGTACTCCGGCTTCGAGAACAAGGCCAAGAAGTCCCTCGAGGAGCGCATCCGCCTCGAGAACATGACCGAGCTCTTCGGGGAGATCCTCATCCCTACCGAGCAGGTCGTGGAGATGGTGAAGGGCGAGAAGCGCACTACCAAGCGCAAGTTCTTCCCTGGCTACATCCTGGTCCAGATGGTGATGATCGACCGGAGCTGGCACCTGGTGAAGTCCACCCCGAAGATCACCGGGTTCGTGGGCGGCACGCAGACCATGGAGCCCGAGAAGATCCCCTCCATCACCGACGCAGAGGTGGGCCGGCTGACGATGCAGATCAGCGAGGGCACGCTGAAGCCCAAGCCCAAGGTCCAGTTCGAGACCGGCGACAACGTCCGGGTCACCGACGGGCCCTTCTCCAATTTCAACGGCACCATCGAAGAGGTCGACGCGGCCAAGGGCCGGGTCAAGGTGCTGGTCTCCATCTTCGGGCGCGCGACTCCGGTCGAGCTCGACTTCATGCAGGTGGAGAAGACCTAGTCCAGCCGTACGGGACGGAAGCATGGAGGGCGGGCAGTGCCCGGCCCTCTCTTGACGTGGGAGGGCGGTTCCTCCGCCCGCTCGAACCACAGAAGGTGGTCAGACAATGGCAAAGAAGGTCTCTGGACAGGTCAAGCTGCAGATTCCCGCTGGCAAGGCCAACCCGGCGCCCCCCGTGGGCCCCGCGCTCGGTCAGCACGGCGTGAACATCATGGACTTCTGCAAGCAGTTCAACGCCGCGACCCAGGCGCAGGCGAAGGACGCGCTCATCATCCCGGTGGTGATCACGGTCTACTCGGACCGCACGTTCTCCTTCACGCTCCGTACGCCCCCGGCGGCGGTGCTGCTGAAGAAGTACGCTGGGCTGCACACCGAGAAGAAGAAGGGCTCCGGCGCGCACAAGCCTGGCAAGGAGAAGGTCGGCAAGGTCACCAAGAAGCAGGTCGAGGAGATCGCCAAGATGAAGCTCGCCGACATGACCGCGGCTTCGCTCGAGGCGGCGATCCGCACGATCGAGGGGACCGCGCGTTCGATGGGCATCGAGGTCGTGGGCTAACGCTTTGGTGGGAGAGCCGAGACCCGGCTCGAATGGACCACCGCTAGGAGTGACGGAACATGGCAGGCAAGGCATACAAGGCGGCCGCTGAACTCATCGACCGCGAGAAGAAGTACGAAGTGGACCAGGCGTTCAAGCTGCTGAAGCAGTCTTACGACAAGCGCCTGGAGATCAAGACGGCGGCCGCGAAGAAGGGCAAGGCCAAGGCCGACCGCAAGAACTTCGACGAGACCGTCGAGGTCGCCATCAACCTGGGCGTCGATCCGAAGTACGCCGACCAGATGGTCCGCGGCGCGGTCGTCCTTCCCCATGGGACCGGCAAGTCGATGCGCGTCGCCGTCTTCGCCAAGGGCGAGAAGGCCCGCGAGGCCACCGACGCCGGTGCGGACTTTGTCGGCGCCGAGGATCTCGGCGAGAAGATCGGCGGCGGCTTCCTCGACTTCGACGCCACCGTCGCGACCCCGGACATGATGGGCGTCGTCGGTCGCCTCGGTAAGGTCCTCGGACCCCGCGGTCTGATGCCCAACCCGAAGCTCGGCACCGTCACCATGGACGTCGCCAAGGCCGTTCGCGAGCTCAAGGGCGGCAAGGTCGAGTTCCGCGTCGAGAAGGCCGGCATCGTCCACGCCCGTCTCGGCAAGGCCAGCTTCCAGCCCGAGAAGCTCCGCGACAACTTCAACACCCTCATGGACGTCATCATGAAGGCGAAGCCCTCCAGCGCGAAGGGCGTCTACCTGAAGGCCGTCGCCGTCAGCACCACGATGGGCCCGTCCGTCAAGATCGACGCCGCCGGGATCATCGCGGCCCACAAGACGGCGTAAGGTGTCGAAATTACTGGGCGCCCTGGGCTCCGAGAGGATCCCGGGGCGTCCGTGTCTCTGGTCAGAGGTGCAACTACCTTTGACACGCGCGCGGAAATGCATTATATGCGCCGCGCAACTTTGGGTCGGGAAAGCAATTTCCAGTCCCATTCCTGGTTCAAGACAGCAGGCACCGCAGCCCGAAGAACCCTGACCTCGTGAGAGCCGAGAGCGGCAGAGGACGGGGCGAAGACGGGAAGCGGTTTAAACGGCCGACGATGGCCAGGCCTGCCGAGACGGGAAAGCTAGGGGTCGTTCCTCGTGGTCCCTGCTCCTTGTACCAGGTACATGACGGGCCTCACTCCCAGGCCCTGTGAAAGGTGGTGATACCTGGTGCTTAAGAGAAGCGAAAAGGAGCAGGCAATCACGGAGCTGAAGGACAAGCTCACGCGCGCGAAGGTGGCGATCGTGGCGACGCCGAAGGACATCAACGTCGCGACCATCACCGACCTGCGCAAGAAGTTCCGCTCGCAGAAGGTGGAGTACAAGGTCGTGAAGAACACCCTGGCCAGGCTGGCGGCCAAGGGTACGTCGGCTGAGAAGCTGACCGACCTGTTCGAAGGTCCTTGCGCCCTCATCATGGGCTATGAGGACCCCATCTCCCCCGCGAAGATGCTGCAGGAGTTCATCGAGAAGTCGAAGGGCAAGATGGACATCCGCGGGGCGGTGCTCGATGGCGAGAAGCTCGACGCGAAGGCGGTCGAAGCGCTGTCGAAGATGCCGGGCAAGAACGAGCTGCGCGCCATGCTGTTGGGCCTCATCAACAAGCCGGCGCAGTTGCTGGTCAGCAACCTGCAGTACGACGACTACAAGGGCAAGAT
>CAZAIE010000819.1:0-3947 GCA_964485035.1 uncultured Myxococcaceae bacterium
CCTGAGGCGGGAGCTGGGGACGGCAGTCATGCCGCAGGACTTAGTCGCTCCCCCGCGCCGATGCGACCAGTTCGTACACGCCCAGGGCGATGGCGAACAGCGCGATGATCCCCCACAGCCAGATCTCGATGCCCGCGCCGGACCGGAAGCGCTGGACCTCGACCACCAGCACTCCCAGCCCCGCGAGGATGGAGAGCACCGCGCCGCCCTTGGCGAACCAGGACGGCGTCGGCTTCTGCGGCCCTTCTGCGTCCTGGCTCACTTGCCCCTCTTGCCCTTCTTCGCGGGCTTCTTCACGGGCTTCGGCGCCGGGGCCTCTTCCTCTTCCGTGGCGGGCTCGGGCTCCGGCTCGGCGTCGGCGACCGCGGGGCTCCGGCCGTGCTGGATGACGTCCACCAGCCGCTGGACCTCCTCGCAGCTCTCGGCGTTGGCGGCGATGCGGCTGTCCTTCTCGACCAGCGCCTGCAGCGCCGGGAGCTCGGCCTTCACCTTCTCGCGCGCGGCGTCGTCATTGCCCACCATCCAGTCCACCGCGAGCACCGCGGCGATGCGCGGCACCAGGTCCGCTTCGCCCTTGGCCGGCCGGGTGATGGCGGCGACGAGCGCGGGGAGCGTCTCGGGATCTTTGCGGAAAGCCGCGGCGTAGGCCGCCTTCTCGCGGACCACCGGGTCGTCGTGGGCCAGGGTCTCGGAAAGGCACTTCGCGTCCTCGCAGCGCCCGACGGTCTCGAGCGCCTGCTTGTAGGCCTGGAGCGACTTGGTGCGCTCCTCCACCACGCGGATCCGCTCCTTGTCGCAGTCCACCTCGCCGTAGATGCCCTGCTTGCACTCGGCGAGGAAGCGCTTCGGCTCCTCCTTGATGAACCCGTCGAAGAGCTTCGCCTCGGCCTTGCCGCCCAGCGCCACCACGCCCTGGATGCAGCCCTCCCGCGAGATCCAGATGCCGTTGGTGGAGCAGGCGGCGAGCTTGGGGAGCACCGACTTGTCCCCGATGCGCGAGAGCGCCAGGGCCACCTTCACCCGGTCCTCGCCCTTGAGCAGGTCCAGCAGCGCGGGGATGGCCGCGCGCGCCCGCATGCGCCCCAGGCTCTCCACCGCCGCGGTCTGGGCCATGAGCGCCATGTCCGGGTCGGCGTCCTTGAAGCGGAGCTGGCGCAGGAGCGCCGGGACCATCCGCTTGTCCTGCAGGTGGCCGGCGACCTGCGAGGCGACGGTCGCGAACACCGCGGGCGGGACCTCCTTCTCCTTGGCGAAGGCGGCGGTGTCCTTGTCCTTCCCGTTCAGGAGCGCCAGCACCGCGTCCGACGAGGCGGGGCGCAGCCGGAACAGGCCGTAGGCGGCGTCCGGGTAGAGCGACATGCTCCCGCGCTGGTAGTAGAGGCCCTTGAGGAAGAGCGGCAGCGCCTGTGGGGTCTTCAGCGCCGCCAGCGCAGCCATCGCCTTCTTGTTGATGGGCGGTTCCACCTCCGGGTCCATGGCCAGCTTCAGGAGCACCGGGACCGCCTCCTCGCCGCCCAGCCGCGGCAGGGCGTTGAGCACCTCGAACTTCACGAAGTTGCTCTGGGTGACCTCCAGGAGCTTGAGCAGCGTGGGCACCACGCTCTTGTCGCCGAGGTCGGAGAGCGCCCGGACGATCTTCTCGTTGGCCCCGTCCCACTCGCCCGAGGTGGCGACCAGCGCCAGCGAGTCGGCCAGCGGCTTCGCGGCGGCCGGGTCCTTGAGCTCCGCGAGCAGCGAGGCGATCTCGGCCTTGATCTTCGGGGAGGCGGTCTTGAGCGCCTCGGACAGGCCTGGGACGGCCTCCTTCTTGCCCAGCTTCCGCAGCTGCTCGAGGGCCTTCTGCTTCTCCTTGGTGCTCGCGTCCTTGCGCGTCAGGACCTTCACCTGGTCGTCGACGTTGTTGGGGTCCGCCTTGGCGCAGGCGAAGGCGAGGCAGAGGCTCAGGGCGAGCAGTGGTCGGGCGCGCATGGAGGCCTTTCTGGTGGGGCGGCGTGGGTCGGCGCCGCTCGGGTCCGCAGGTCGCGGCCAATTAGCCCGCATCGAGCGCGTGGGGTCAAACGGTCACGCCTGTGCGAGCGCGCCGAGGCCGTCGAGGACTGGCGCGCCGAGGGCCTCGAGGCGCTCCCGCGACTGGTGCCCGGAGGGGACGAGCACGCAGCCGACGCCGACCTCCCGCGCCACCTCGAAGTCGTGGTCGGTGTCGCCCACCAGCAGGATCGCTTGCGGCGCGAGGCCCAGCTCTCGGACGTGGCGGCGGCCCAGCTCCAGCTTGCCGCCCGCGAAGTGGTCGCCCAGACCGAGCAGGCGCTGGAAGCGCGACCGGACCGAGAGGTGCTCCGCCTGGGCCACGAGCCGGCTCTCCTGGCTCGCCGAGAGCACGCTGCAGCCGATGCCCAGCGCCGAGAGCGCCTCGAGGACGCGGGTGGCGTGCGGCTGCAGCTTGCACTCGTGCTGGCGCGCCGCGTAGCCGTCGATGAAGTCCGTGCCCACCTTCTCGAACGGGTCCCGCGCGAAGTCGAAGCCGAGCCGCAGATAGTAGTCGCGGACCGGGAAGCCGAAGAGCGACTGGTAGCGCGCAGGGTCGAGCGGGGGCAGGCCGCGGGGCGCGAGCAGGGCGTTCATCACCTCGATGCACAGCCAGGCATCGTCCAGCAGGGTTCCGTTCCAGTCCCAGATGACGTGGCGCACGAGCGAGAGGTCGGGTCGCATGGCGCTGGATCCACCACAGCGCCGTGGGGGCGGCAAGCCCCGCGTGGGCGGAGGGAATGCAGCGAGGGGAACGCTGTTCGGGCACGCGGGCCCATCCGGGGGTTTCGCGAAGGCCCTGGCAGGGTCACGAGGTCCCAGCCGTTCACCCGATGCGGAGGTCGCTCATGATCTGGCAGTGCGCCGACTGTGGTCACCAGGTGGTCCAGGCCACGCGCCCCACGACGTGTCCGTTCTGTGGCCCGGACGTGGAGTTCTTCGTCTTTGGGGCGAAGGAAGCGGGGCTGCGCCTGCCTCGGAGCGTGGGACACCTCGGGGGCATGGCGCTGCATCCGGGGCCTGATGCGATGGTGGAGGTGAAGTAGGGCGACGGGGGATGAATCCTCCTTCTTCGGCTGGGGCGGATCCGAGCCCAAGAGCAAGCCGGCTCGGCTGTCCTGTGAGCAAAGTTCGCCCAGCCCGCGTAGCGGGCTTGATCCGAACTCGGTCCGTCCCAGATAGAGACGGGGGATTCATCCCCCGGCGCGCCTCGGTCCGTCCCAGATAGAGACGGGGGATTCATCCCCCGGCGCGCCGCGCCGCTGCGCCAGGAACCGAGACCAGCATCCGGCGCGCGGCCTCGACGATCTTCGCGGCACTGGTGGGCGCGGGCAGCCAGGTCACCGGGTTGCGTGACGTGAACCGGCCTGCGGCCCCCGGACCGTCCGCGTTGGTCACCACCAGCGGGTGGCTCGCCGCCTCGGGGATCTCGCCGAGCTTCTCCACGTCCGCGACCACCAGGGCGATCCGCCGCGGGCCTGCGGCCGGCTCCGCTGCGTCGAAGGCCGCGAACCCGTGCAGCCCGAGCAGCTCCGAGGCCACGTCCACGAGGTAGTCGTCCTTCAGGCACAGCAGCACGCCCGCGCCCCCGGCCACCGCGGCGGGCACCGGCGGCGCCTTGCGTCCCAGCGCGGACCTCAGCCGACCGATGAGCGAGCCCGACTCCACCACCAGCTCCTTGAGCCGGCACGCGTCCTCGGGCCGCAGCTGGGTGAAGGCGATGCCCATCGACTTCGCGTCGGTCCAGGCGACGGTCCCGTCGGTGACGATGGGCCCCCTCCAGCCCGGCACCTCGAGCTGCAGCTTCAGCGTCGTCCCCTGCGGCAGCGGGTGCGAGGTGAGGACGGCGATGCCGCCCACGCCCACGTTCACGCTCTGCGCCCGCCCCGCGTCCTCCCGCGTCTTGAAGCGCACCTCCAGCG
>CAZAIE010000820.1:0-3941 GCA_964485035.1 uncultured Myxococcaceae bacterium
CCACCCACCCAGTCCACGTCCACCCGCCGTCCCTTGGCTGTGGGGCCCCGTTCAGGCGACCGGGGTCCCCCGCGAAGCCCCCGAGCCTGGGCACGCACATTCCCCGGAAACCGCCGGTGGCCGTCCTCATCTGTCTGGCGTGCCCAGACAGGAGGGCTGCCATGCTGGTCCGTCCGTTCCACGCCCTGGAAGCCGTCGCCCCGCTGCGCGCCGAGCTCGACGCCCTGAACCGCGCCTCGCGGCGCCCCAGCCCGTTCTGCACCCTGGAGTTCTTCCAGAACTACCTCGCCCACGACGAGTTCTACCCGGGCGGCGAGGGCCTCACGGTCTGGTTCCTGGTCGCCTACGAGTCCGGACGGCCCGTCGGGTACCTGCCGCTGCGGCTCGTCCACGAGCAGGTGGCCGGCGTCGCGACGCCCAAGCTCGAGTTTTTGGCCACCCATGACGTCGAGCGGCCCCACCTCGTCGCGCGCCCCGAGGACGAGCGCCGGTGCGCGCAGGCCTTCTATGCCCACCTCCTCGAGCGCAAGTCCGAGTGGTCGATGCTGGAGCTGAAGCAGCTCGAGCCCGGCTCGCCGCTCTTCCCGCTCCCCAACGGCCTCGACCTGCACGCGCACTACGTCCGGCCGTTCGAGTGCATGCCCGTGCACGTCATCCCCAACCACTACACCGACGTGCTCGGCTACCTCGAGGCGATGAACAAGAAGTTCCGCACCAACACCCGCCGGCAGATGCGCAACCTGCTCTCGGCGGGGACCGTGACCTACCTCAGCTCGCGCGACCCGGCCGCGCTGCCGGCGCTGCTCGACCTGTACCTGCACGTCGAGCAGCGCAGCTGGAAGGCGAAGGTCCAGGGCACCATCGGGCGCGACCCGCGGCGGGTGGAGTTCTTCCGCGGCCTCGCGGGCGCGGACCAGCCCTTCCGGCTCGAGGTGGGGCTGCTGCTCCTCGACGGCGCGCCCATCGCCGGGTCGATCTCCGGGGAGTTCGAGCGCCGCTCTTACGCCCTGCAGGTGGCCTACGACGAGCGCCTGGCGCGGCTGAGCCCAGGCTCGGTGCTCTTCGCGATGATGATGAAGCAGGCCATCGACCGGCACGCGGAGTGCCTGAACCTGATGTCCGGGTTCTCGTACTACAAGACCCACTGGCTGGCCGAGGAGGTCGACTGCCAGACCGCGCAGGTCTTCCGGGTGGGCAGCCCGCTGTTCTACCGGGCGCTCCTTGGCGAGCTGAAGCGGACGCTCCAGGCCCGGCTGCTGCCGCCGCCGCCCGCGGAGAACGGCAACACGCTGCGCCACCAGGTCGAGGAGGAGACCGGCCCCCTGCCGCCCGTGCCCGCCACCGACGCCCGCTTCTTCGAGGCCCGGCTCTCCTCGCTGCGCGCGCTGGGAGTCGAGACCCTCACCGCGGCCGACCTCGACGCGGCCTTCGGGCTGAACGCGAAGGGTTCGAGGAGGGCGTCATGAGCCTCGCCGCGCGCCTCGCCCACTCCCGCCTCGCGGACCAGGTCCGCTTCGAGGCCAACCGACACCTGCGCCAGGCCGACGAGGCGAGGCGACTGCTGGTCGTCGGCTCGGGCCTGCACGGCATGCGCGGGTACCTCCTGGAGCGGCTCTTCGCGCTCGGCTACCCGCTCACCCTGGTGACCGACCATGCGCCGAGCTGGGAGCGGGCCTTCATCGACGCGTTCGTGCTCGTGGACCTCTCCCGACCGGATCAGGTGGCTGATGCGGTGGTCGAGGCGACGCAGCGCCAGCCGGTCCGGGGCTGCCTCACCTACGTCGAGGACCTGGTCCCGCTCACCGCGCTGCTGTCTCGCCGGCTGGGGCTGGGCTTCTACGGGGAGGAGGTGGCAGAGCGCGTGCGGGACAAGGCGCTGATGCGAGAACGGCTGCGGGAGGCTGGGCTCCCCATGCCGCGCAGCGTGCCGCTCGAACCGGGGCGCCTGCGCGAGACGGTCGCCCGGGTCGGGCTCCCCGCGGTGCTCAAGCCTGCCTGCGGCGAAGGCAGCATCAATGTCCGCAAGCTCACCGACGAGCCCTCGCTCGAGGCCGCTGAGCGACTGGTGGCCGAGAGCCTCGCGGACCAGACCTGGCACTACGGCGGCTACCTCGTGGAGGAGTACCTCGACGGCGCGGAGTACAGCGTGGAGTCGGTGGTCAGCGAGGGGCGGGTCCAGCACGCCTCGATGACCGACAAGTACAAGGGTGCCGAGCCGTACTTCGAGGAGATCAGCCACACCGTCCCTGCCCTGCTCGACGAGTCGATGCGATCGGCGTGCCTCGAGATGGTCACCCGCGCGCTGCACGCGCTGGGGGTGGACAGCGCCGGGGCGCACACCGAGCTCAAGATCGGCTCGCGTGGACCGGTGATCATCGAGTGCGCGGGGAGGCTGGGCGGAGGGCGCATCCCCAGGCTGGTGGATCATGCGCTGGGCATCGACCTCGCCGATGCCATCGGACGGGCTGCGCTGGGGCTGCCGGTCACGCTCTCTCCGCAGCGGGCCCGGTTCGCGAGCGTCGGGTTCTTCATCCCGGCCCGGGAGCAGGTGCAGCCCCGCTCGCTCGTCGCGCGGCCGCTGGCACCCGGGCTGGCCGAGTTCGAGTTCTGGGCCAAGGCGGGCCAGCGCCATGGCGTCCCGCCCGACGCGTTCCTGGTGAGACTGGGCTACGCGGTGACCGTCGCGGACACTTACCTGGAGAGCAGAGAGGAACTGGAGCAGGTGCGGGAGCTGGTCTCGGCGCAGACCGGCCTCGAGCTGCTCCCCTTCCCGCTGCGACCCGGAAGGTAGTCGGGCTGCAGCCAACAGGAGTGGGGTGCCTTGCCGAGGGGCCCTCTCCCCATCCCTCTCCCCGGCCGGGGCGTCGCAAGCGCCGCCCCTGGAGAGAGGGGGCTGGGCTCTGCCCTTCCTGGATCGCCTCTGGCTCGGGGGCTTCCCCTTCTCTGCTGCCAGGACGCTGTCAGCAGTCCAGGCAGATGCTGCCTTCGCAACCCCACAACGGAGGCACACGTGCACGCCATCAACTGGTTCGAGATCCCCACCCGCGACCTCGCTCAGGCCTCGCGCTTCTACGAGCAGATCCTCGGCTCGCCACTCAAGGAGGAAGCGGCGGACTTCCCGGGGCTGAAGATGGCGCTCCTGCCCTACGCCGAGCCGGGCATCGGTGGGGCGCTGGTCCAGGGCCCCGACTTCCGGCCCCACGCTGACGGCGTCCGCGTCTACCTCAACGGCGGCGAGGACCTCGCTCCGATCCTCGGCCGCGTGCCGGCGGCCGGCGGACGCGTGGTGCTGCCGAAGACCTTCGTGCGCGCCGACATCGGTCACATCGCGTTGTTCAGCGACCCGGACGGGAACGTCATCGGCCTCCACTCCCCGAAGTAGGCGTCCGCGGGACGTCACCCCTCATGCTCACCGGGGCAGTCCGGGGCGTCCTCGGACTGCACTCGAGGTGGTTCACCTGCACCCACTCGCGACCGTGTGCGTCGCCTCCGTCCCGGCGTCCGCGTCGAGGGACCACTCGGACACCCGCCAGGTGCTCCCGTCCGTCGGCGCGCAGCTGAGCAGGGCCGTGGCCTCGACCCCCGCCGCGTAGGTGCCCCCGAGCCCCACGCCGTACAGCAGCAGCACCAGCCGCCCGTCTCCATCGGGGAAGAACTCTACGACCAGGTAGTCGTGGGTGGGCCCCACCGCCGACTTGGGGAAGGTGTAGACCGGCTGCCCTGTCGCGCTCGCTTTCCACCCGAGCTGGGTCGGGCTGGTGATGAAGAACAGCGGGCTGACCCGGCCGGTCTCCAGCGCGCCCACCAGGGGATTGAAGTAGTAGCCCCCAGCGGTGATGACCAACTCCCCGCGCGGCGTGGTGAGCCTCCCAGCCTGGAACACCGCGGGGTCGGCGAGGCTGCGGGTGGTCACCACGAAGCCCGCGCCGCAGTGCGCCGCG
>CAZAIE010000821.1:0-3916 GCA_964485035.1 uncultured Myxococcaceae bacterium
CCCCCAGCCCCTGCCACGGCCCCGGGACCTGCAAGGCCGACGGCACCTGCGACGCCCCGGTGCTCGAGGACGGCACCTCCTGCGAGGACGGCGACCTCTGCACGACGGGCGAGGCCTGCAAGGAAGGCGCGTGCCTGCCGGCGCTCACCAAGAACTGCGACGTGCCCGACCCCTGCCACACCGGCGACCGGTGCGACCCGCGAACGGGGCTGTGCCTCTGGAGCTTCGAGACGAACGGGACGGCCTGCGACGACGGCAACCCCTGCACCTCCGACACGACCTGCCAGTCCGGCCTGTGCCGCGGGACCGTGGCCGCCTGCGCGCCCCCGGGGGAGTGCCGCTTCGCCGGGCACTGCGACGCCATCCTCGGGGACTGCGTCTACAACTGGAAGCCCGAGGGCACCGCCTGCACGGGCGGCACCTGCCAGCGGGGCGAGTGCCGGACCAGGGGGACGGGCTGCGCGGCCGCCCCCGGCGCGACGGCCCCGCTGGCCTTCGCGCTGACCGCCCTGCTCGGCCTCGGGCGACGCCGCCGTCCGTAGTCCGCCCAAAGCCCGCCCAAAGCAAACGGCCCACCCTGGGGAGGGCGGGCCGCTCGTGTCTACGGACGATGGGACGGGGACTACTTCCGCTTCTTCGCCGGGGCGTTGATGCCCTCGAAGGTGAGGGTGGCCGCCAGGGCCTTGCGCTGCTTCGCGACGTCCTTGTCGAGGTAGGCGATCGCCTCGTCCATCTTGTCCATCAGGCGACGCGGCGCGCGCTTCATCTTGGGGTCGGAGAGCAGCGCGTGCGTCAGCCAGGGGAAGACCGCGGTGACGTCGGCGTGGACGTACATGGAGTTGGTGGCCACGCACTCCGCCGAGACCTTGCCCCAGGTGTGGCCCTCGGAGGCCGGGCAGCTGGACAGCGCTCCGTTGTCGACCGGGTCGACGCAGAACTGCACGTCGATGTCGAAGCCGTCGGTGCGGACGTTGAGGATCTGGTCGAGCAGCGGCTCGCCCTGCAGCGTGTAGTTCTTGGGCACGCCGCCGCCCAGCATCCACACCGCCATGCGCTCGCTGTAGTGGTGGCGCGAGTAGTGCTGGACCGCGGCCATGGCGTAGACGTCGTCGTTGATGTCGATCTCGAACTTGAAGGCGTCGCCGAGCAGGCGCTTGAGCTTCACCACGTTCAGGAAGATCGACCCGTCCTGCACCGCGCCCACGAAGATCGGGACCGCGTGCTTGTAGCAGGTGGCGAGCAGGCTCGGGACCTCGACCTTGAGGGCCTTCTCGAGCTGGTACATCGCCCTGCCGAGCAGGAAGTGGAACTCGGCGGTGGTCATCCTCTTCTGGAACTCGGGCTGCTGGATGATGGCCGAGAAGAGCCGGTCGGTGTCGAAGAGGACGTCCTCGTAGAAGCCCAGGTCGTAGATGCGGATGATGCGCGCGATGCGCAGCTGCAGGTCCCCGGCGTTGGGGTTGATCTCGCGCAGCGCGTGCCCGATGACGCGGTGGGCGTCGTGGTACAGGTTCGCGCCGGTGGTGGTGAGGCAGCTCACGATGCCCCGCTCGATGAGCGGCAAGAGGCAGCTCTGGTGCAGCCCGGCCGGGGTCATCGCGCCCGAGAGCGTGAGGAAGACCGTGCAGTCCTCGCTCATCGAGCGCTGCATCAGCTCGAAGCCCAGGCGCTCCTGCCGGCCGACGAAGGCGGGGAACGCCGACTGCAGCAGCTCGGCGGCGGTCTCTTTGCCGGTGATGGGCTTGGGGTCGGCGACCCGGGCCTTGGAGAAGTCACGCTGCACGGTGGAACGGGCGATGGCCATCGACGGGTCCTCGGTGTTGGGGATGACGGCGGCGCACCTTAGCGAAACGATTCGGGGGCCGCCAGCGGATCGCACGGGCGGCGCCGCGCGGCGCGTGGTATCAGTGCCGGCATGCACGCCTGGCACGACATCTACATCGACGGCACGAGCGTCGAGAAGCACTTCCCCGTGGTCATCGAGGTGCCCCACGGGAGCAAGAACAAGTACGAGCTGGACAAGGAGACGGGCTTCCTCAAGCTCGACCGCGTCCTCTACAGCGCGGTCCACTACCCGTCGAACTACGGGTTCCTCCCCCGCACCTTCTGCGACGACGGCGATCCGTTGGATGCGCTGGTGCTGGGCCAGGAGCCCGTCGTCCCGCTCACCATCGTCGACTCCCGCGCCATCGGCGTGATGCGCATGCGCGACGACAAGGGCATCGACGACAAGATCATCGCGGTGTGCATCAGCGACCCGGCGTACGCCGAGTACACCCACCACTCCCAGCTCCCCAAGCACACGCTGAAGGAGATCGGCCGGTTCTTCGAGGACTACAAGATCCTCGAGAACAAGCAGGTGGTGGTGGAGGACTTCCTGGGACCGGAGAAGGCCCTGGAGATCATCCGCGACGCGCTGGTGATGTACCAGCAACTGCGCCGCGGCGAGCTCAAGCGCTGAGGCGGCTGCCTGCCTACCTCCCAGACTGGGTGGACTGGGTGGACTGTGGTGAACCGGATTCGTCGCCCGGACGGTAGCCCTGCCCAAGCAGATGCTCGATCGGGGTGAAGCGGGGCGAGGGCATCGCGTCCCACTCGAACCACTCCCAGCCCTCGCAGCGGTCGGGCTCGCGGTTCTCTGGAGCCTGCGCGCCCTCGACCGTCCCGACCATGAACACCGTGACGTAGTGGCGCCCCTCTTCGGAGAAGACATCGTTGGTGACCGCGGCGAAGCGGACGGTGCAGAGCCGAAGGCCCGTCTCCTCCAGCACCTCGCGCCGGGCGCAGTCCTCGAAGCCCTCGCCGAACTCGAGGTGGCCGCCGGGGAAGCTCCAGCAGCCAGCCCCGTGCGCGGTCCGCCGCCGGCCGAGCAGCACCCGGCCCTGCGACCGGACGATCACGCCCACCCCGACCCTGGGCCTCACCTCGGACGTCGCGCTCACGGGTCCACCCGCGCGAGCACCGCCTGCCAGACGGCCTCGAGCATCGCCAGGCGCCGGCCGCCACGTCCGGGGAAGGCAGGAGCCACGGGCCCGAGCCCGACGCGCTCGTGCGCGTCCTCGATGCGCCCCACCCGCCCCTTGAGCAGCCGGTTGCAGAGCAGCCGCAGGTCCACGACCTCGGCGGTCGGCACGCCGGCGTGCGCGAGCAGCCCTTGCGAGAAGTGCCCCCAGCCGCACCAGACGTCGTCGGGACGGCGGAAGGCCTCCCAGCGCGCGGCCATCTCCTCGGGCTCTATCCAGCCCGCAAGCTGCTCCGGGCCGAGCTCGAGGTTCTCCAGGGCGGTCGGGCTGAGTCCGTGGCGCGGCCGGATGATCGCCCCCAGGCGCTCGCCGGTCGCGGGCCGCACCGCGCCCGCCTGGAGGATCTCCGTGGGTGGCCGGGGCTCCATCGCCGCCGGCCAGCCGTTCCCCTCCACGTAGAAGAGGACCGCGCGCTCGGGGGTTTCGGCCAGCGGCTCCGGCAGGCGGAACGCGCGGGGAGGCCGGGCGTGCGAGCGGCGCCGCGGGCGTCGATTCGAGAACGAGAGCTGCCGCCGCACCAGCGCGCGGAACGGCGCCAGCATCGCGTCGTAGACCCCGGGCCGGTCCTCGACCGCGTCGACCATCTCCGCGATGGCCTCGATGGTGGAGACGCAGTGCGGCTCGGGCTCGGAGCGGAAGCCGTACTGCGAGGGCTGGCGCGGCTCGATGCGGTACGCCGGCAGCGCGCGCAGCGCGGGGTTGTTCTTCCAGATCTTCTGGGCCTGGGACCAGGTGCCGTCGATGACCCAGATGGTGGGCGGCGGCTCGCGCCCGGCGAGCTCGCGGATGTCGCGCGCGCCGGGGGCCGGGTAGAGCACCACCGAGCGCTCCCGCTCCGACTCGAGGAGCTTCTGGAAGTCCCGGTTCTGGGCGAAGTCGATGCCCACCAAGAG
>CAZAIE010000822.1:0-3911 GCA_964485035.1 uncultured Myxococcaceae bacterium
ACCGACCGCGTTCAGGGAAGCCGGGGTGCGCCCTCAGGAAGGTCGCGCACTCTCACACGAGCCAGACCCCCACCCCGATCACCTGCAGCGCCCGAACCAGCTCCTCGCTGGCTTCCCGTCCGGCCTCGTCGCGAGGGAACGCCACCATCACGCGCTCGACCTGCGCGCACTGCAGCGCCGGGAGCAGGTCCTCCGGGTTCTGCAGCGAGGTGACGTTCCGATGGCCGTGGCTCCACCACGTCACGGCGTCGAGCACTGCGTTGGTCACCACCACCGTCTTGCTCGACGTGACCGCCGAGACGTTGCACAGGCCCCGCCTCCCGCCCGGGAGCCAGAGCAGCTCCGCTCTCGGCCCTCCGTTCAACTCACGACCGCAGAGCTGCACCACGTGCCCGTGCGCGTCGAACAGCGGCACCGTGACCGCGCCTCGGAACAGCTCGTGCCCGGACTCCTTCAGCACCCCTAGGCGTCCCAGCTGCTCCCGGAGCCACCGGCCAGCCTTGAGCCGTCGCCCAGGCAGCACGGGGCCCAGCGTCCGATCCCCGAAGCCGAACTCGAAGTGCGCCATCGCCTCGGCCGACACGCCCCACTTCCGCACGGCCTCCTGCACCGCGGGCGAGCGCTCGAACGCGCTGCGGTAGTGCGCCACCACCGCGCGCAGCAGTTCCGAATCCGACGCTCCGACCTCCGCCGGGAAATTGACGACACACCTCTCCCGACTACGCTCCGAACCAGCCATCGTTGCCTCCTACTCAGGCGCGGTGGTTAGGGCGGCGTCGGTGTTCGCGCACCGGCGCCGTCCGCTTTCTCCGGCCACGCGCGCCCGCAGCCGGAGGCTCGGCTCACCTCTTCCTCTTCTCCTCCTCCAGGATCGCGAGACCTCGCACGATGGCGAGGCGCGGGACTTCCGACCGGCTCGACCGCGGGACCTTGGACTCCGGCTCGGGCGTTCGGTCGGTGCACATGCCGCAACGGTAGGAACGGCCGTCTCCGGGAGTCAATCACTTGCCTGGGGCGGAGCGGCACCTTCTCCTTGCCGCCGCAGCTTGTAACAATCGGCGTGGGGCTAGGTCGACGGACCGAAAAGCCGCTTCCTCGGCGGCCTGCCCTGCTTCACTTCTCCGAGGGGCCGCTGCGCCGCAGGGCGCGCGAGGAGGCGGCATGGGTTCGGGCGCGAAGCGGGGGCCTGGCAGGCCTCGGGGCAGGATGTACCCAGTGCGTTCCGTCGAGGAAGCCACGGAGAGCCTCAGGAAGCACAGGCGCGAGCAGGCGACTGAACTTCTCGCCGCTGGCCGACGCGGACTCGAACTCTCAGACCTCGTTCCCCGGCTCTGCACAGCGCGGAAGATGCGTCGCCTGCTGCATGAGTTGAAGGCCCTGCAGAATGCGCGAGGCGAAGGCGGGCTTCGGGGTCTCGCTTTCTCCGGGCACGGCCTGGCCAGCGTCTTCATCCTCGCCAACCTGGGCTCCGGCCTTCCGGTCGAACAGACACTCCGCGCCCTCGACGTGGTTCCACACGACGCGGTCCTTGGCGCCCTCGCCGAGCGGCTGGCTCTTTCCCCTGTGGAAGAGAAGGCGCTGAAGACCCTGTCGAAGAAGAAGATCGCGGTGGGCGCCATCGCCACGCTTCATGCGGAGCGCCGCAAATGGGATCCCTTGTCGGTTCCCGAGTTGGTCGAGATCGCCGTTGCTCTCGGCGTGGAGCAACCAACCGAAGACAAGGACCTGCTGGAGGAGAACTGGGCAGCGAAGCGGAAGACCATCGAGCACGCAGTGGCCGCCGTAAGACCCATCCTCCCAGACCCCCTCTTCATCACGCCCACAACTCCCCCTTCGGTTTCCAAGGGGGATATCGGCCGCTTGCGCAGACGTCGATTCCACCGGAAAACCCGACCCTGACAGCGGACTTCCGCCCCGTTTCCGCATCGGGTCGGACCAGGAACACTCGCGGCAACACGGGCGGCCCAGCCGCCCCTCACCGCGAAAGGTCCTGGTCCCATGTCGATCACAAAGCCCTCGTCCAAGCTGCTCCTCGACGCGAACGTACGTCGCGTAGCGATGACTAACGAGCTCGCCGCCCAGCGTGAGGCGGCAGTCCTCGCCCTCGCCCGTGCCCACGGCTGCACCTTCGACGCAGTGCCCGCGGCCGACCCCACGGCCACGGCCACGGCCGATCCCGATCCCTCGGCCACGCCCGCGGCCGATCCCGTCCCCTTGGCCGATCCCACGCCCGCGGCCGGTGCCACGGCCACGGACGCGCCGGTGGCCGATCCCACGCCCACGCCCGTCCCCTTGGCCGATCCCGTACCGGACCCCGCTCCCGTCCCCGAGGCCGAAGGCGTACCGCGGTACGCGGAGACGCCGCCTTGCGCCTCGTCCTTCGCCTCGACCTTGGCCTGCACCCGGGACGTCGCGGGGCATCCGCGTCGGAAGATCCCCTACGGGTGCGGGCGGTACGAATGTGCCAACGAGGTGTGCCAGAAGAAGTGCGCGCAGAAGCGCGCCCGGCACGCGTGGGCCGAACACTTTGCGCACGTCCCGGGCACCTTGCTGCACCTCACGGTTACCGTCCCGTCGCAGTTCTGGCCGCGCATCACGCTCGACGTCGCCATCGAGCTGCAGAAGCGGGCGAACGCGTTGGCCGAGAGTTGGTTCCGCGACTCGTTCGCGCTCGCGGCCGGGGAGCGCGTCTTCGGCCTTGGCTTTGGCCACCCCGCCGGCGATGCGGTTCCGGATCGCTGGATGCCGCATTTCAACACCTACCTGGCGACGAGCGTGCTGCGGCCCGACGGCACGCTGCGCAGCGTTGGCGAGCTGCCCCGCGGCGCTCGCGCTGAACTGCGGCGTCGTTGGGCCGCTGCCGTGGGCGCGGCCTTGGGCGTCCCCGCGCCCACGAAGATCATCACTCACGTCTCCGAGCTGCGCGACGCGCGCGATCGTCAGTTCGGACTCGCGACGGAGGTCCGCGGCTTCCCGGGCTGGGACACCGCGGCGTTGGCGCGGCTGCGCTGGTTCGGCGCGTTCGGATGCGCGGTCTGGGGCGCTGTCCGCGCGCAGCTCGGCATCGCGCCGCCCGAAAAGCGCGGCTGCGTGTGCCACCACCGTGACTGCCGGGGCGGGGAGATCTGCGGAGCGCCGCTCGCGGACTTCGTCGCGCTGCCGGCCGATCAGCGCGCCGCCTCGTTGGCGGTGCCGGGAACCCGGAAGAACCCCGCCCCCGAGCCCTTCGAGCGGACGTTCCACGAACACGCGGCCACGGCCGACGGTCGGCCCTGCACCTGCACGGACTGCCGGCGCGCGGACCGCGTGCTCCGGCACGGCGTCAGCGCGGGCCTCGGCCGCGCCCGGCGGGCGACGCTGGAGGTCTTCGAGTTCGCTGGAGTCGTGGCGCTCGCCCTCGGGGATCTGGCGATGCACCCCGGCGGCTCGCTTCGCGGCGCGCTGCTCGCCTGCTGGGCGGCGAAGGCCACGTTCGAGGCCGAGGTCGAGAACCGCACCCTGACCGTGGAGAAGGCGAAGGCGTACCGCGAGCCGGCTTTCGCATTCCTCGCCCTCGCCGATCAGCTTCGGGTCGATGATCCTCCCACGTACCGTCGGCTGCTTTCGGAGCTGGACCTCCCCGACGTGCCCGAGCGGTCACGGCACCGGCGCACGCAGCGCGCGAAGGCCGGTCTCCCGCTTCGCTCCCGGAAGGGCGAGTGGCGGGAGCGGTTCGAGCCGGTGCTGATGTCCGGTTCGGGCCGGGAGTGGTCCATCACGATCCACGCCGCGGTCGCCAGCTGGGGCCCGGTGCCGGTCGCGTAGGCATCGCTACGAGCCGTGGTGCGGCTCGTCGAGTGGCGCAACCGCACCCGGAAGGTGACCTCCATGACCACCAAGCCAACGCCCCGCAACCCCTTCGCCCGTGCCGC
>CAZAIE010000823.1:0-3904 GCA_964485035.1 uncultured Myxococcaceae bacterium
CGTCCGCACCGCCCCGGAGCGCAACCGGCTGGACGAGAAGTTCGCCTTCGACACCTTCGTCTCCGCGCCGTCGAACCAGCTCGCGTTCGCCGGTGCACAGGCCGTGGCCGACAACCCTGGCACCGCCTTCAACCCGCTCTTCATCTACGGCGGGACGGGGCTGGGCAAGACGCACCTGCTACAGGCCATCGGCAACGTGCTGGCCAAGCGGAACCCGGGCTGGCGCATCCGCTACCAGTCGTCGGAAGAGTTCACCAACGAGTTCATCGTCTCGGTGCGCGACCACCGGATGCCCGAGTTCCGGCGCAAGTACCGCGAGGAGTGCGACTGCCTCCTCATCGACGACATCCAGTTCCTGGGCACGAAGGAAGCGACCCAGGAGGAGTTCTTCTTCACCTTCAACGCGCTGCAGATGGCGGGGAAGGCCGTGGCCATCACCTCGGACACCGTGCCCGCGGAGATCCCGGGCCTGGCGGACCGACTGCGCAGCCGCTTCTCGAGCGGCCTCATCGCCGACATCCAGGAGCCGGACTACGAGACCCGGGTCGCCATCCTGAAGAAGAAGGCGGGCCTGCTCGGCATCTCGCTGCCCGACCCGGTGGCGCACTACATCGCGCGCATCATCCAGAAGAACGTGCGCGAGCTGCAGATGGCGCTGAACCGCGTCTATGCGCACCACTCGCTCACCGGCCAGCCCCTGACCGAGGAGCTCGCGGCGCACATCCTGAAGAACGTGCTGCCCCCGAGCCGCCCGCTGGACATCGAGCAGATCCAGAAGGAAGCGGCGCGCTACTACAAGGTGTCCGAGGCGGACCTCAAGGGCCCGCGGCGGCAGAAGCAGTTCGTGCGTGCCCGCCAGGTCGCGATGTACCTGGCGCGGAGCATGACCAACTCGTCCTTCCCGGAGATCGGCGAGAAGTTCCACCGCGACCACTCCACGGTGATGTCCTCGTGCGAGAAGGTCGAGTCGGAGCTCGAGACCGACCTGCAGCTGAAGAAGGAAGTCGACGACCTGACCAGTCGGCTCGCGCGGTAGCCCGCCGAAGGGTGGGCTTTGTAACCTCAGGCGCGACTTCAGTCGCCGGCTTGGGACGATCCGCCTGCGTGCTTACTCGCTCCTTTGGAACATCCACAGCCGCGGCAGCTTCGGCGGAATCGGGTCCGGTGAGCCGGAGACCAGCTCTCCTGGCTCTACGAGCTGGTCGGCCTCTACTTCCACATTCATTTCAAGGACATAGGGCTCGCGCGGCGGAATGGGGTCCTGCGAGCCTTCCCGCTCGCTTCCGTCGTGGCCAAGGCTCTTGCGCTCTTTGGGATCGCGCGGCGGAATCGGGTCGGAGCTGCCAGCCCGTTCCCACCCCTGAAGGTCCAGCCGACGCTCGATGAACCGAGCCTTCAGCACCGGAGAATCATCATTTATTTCCTGGACTTGGATTTCCAGGTCCTCGCCTTCGACGAACTCGCCGCCGCAAGCCGTGAGCCCCAGAACAAGCCCGAGAATGCCAAGAAAGTAGCGAAGCATGGGCTGCCTCCGTCCGACATTGAGGCTGGTAAGCAACACATGTGCCCACACTCAGCCGAGCTGCGTCGCTTCCTCGATGACGGCCTTGGACTCCAGCGTCGCCTTCTCCAGGGCTTCGATGGGCTGCCCGAGTGTCTCCAGCGCGCCTTCCTCGAACTCCAGGTGCGTCCGATCGGCCAACTCCGCGAGACCAGGGGGTAATCCACGGTGGTTGGCCTTGGGACCATACCCAAACCGGTGGGCGAGGCAGTTGGCGACGTGCACGACGATCTGCAGGCGCTTCCCCGAGGCCCCTGGCTCGGACAGGGGCGCGTGATGCCATCGCGCCGCGTCGGCCACGGGTCGAGTGAAGTTCCAGCGGAAGGCGATGTCCTGGCCTATCTCCGCGTGGTCCGTGCCCAGATAGCGCTGCTCGCTCGCCAAGCCGTCCAGCGCGCCTTCTGGCGGTCCTCCTTCGGTCTCCCCGAAGACCCCCACCACCAACTTCCCCACGTCGTGCAGGAGGCCCGCGGTGTACGCGTGCCCCGACTCTGGCACCCCGGCCAGCCGGGCGATCCGCTCGGACAGCACCGCCACGGCCACGCAGTGCCTCCAGAACTCGGCCGAGTCGAGCCCGTAGCCGGGCAGCCTCGGTGGCAGCGCCCGCTTCAGGCTCACCAGACTCACGACCTCGTAGACCCGGTGGAAGCCCACCCGCGCCACGGCCAACCCCACCGAGCTGATGGACGTGAGGCCCCGGTGGAACGCCGAGTTGGCGACCCGCAGGAGATTCGCGGTGAGCGCCGGGTCGGTCTTCACCACGGCTTCGAAGTCCGAGGCGGACGCGGAGGGGTCCAGGAGCAGGGTCGAGATGCGCGGCAGCGCCTCGGGGACGGTGGGCAGCGCGTCGATGCGGCTGGCCAGTTGCTGGTCGGAGATCATGCAGCGTCCTCGGTTCCGACAAGTCTAGCGACCGCCCCTGTCCGCGCGCCGTTCAGGACAACCTGTGGGTATCCACCGGACAACTGGCCGGACAGCTGTGGCTTCGTCCCAGGCTCGTCTGTTGACAACGTTTCCGGGGGATTGCTACACAGCTTCGCTGCCTTCTAGCTGCAGTTCCCTGCGGGCGAAGTCGTCGTGCCGTTCTGCGCACTTGAGAGACTTGTCCACATTCCCACAGGCACTACTGCTTACGACTGCCATATAGAAAAGAACTTCTTCAGTTAGGGACGTAAGAGAGGACCCCATGGAATTCCGCATCGCCGCCGAGGAGCTGGCCAAGGCGCTGCATCGAGCGCAAGGCATCGCCGAGCGCAAGACCACCATTCCCATCCTTGCCAACGTCCTCGTCCAGGCGAAGAAGAACGTCGTCAGCCTCACCGCCTTCGACCTCGACATCGGCCTCGTCACCGAGCACCCGGCCGAGGTCGTGAAGGAGGGCGCGATCACGCTCTCGTCGAAGACGCTCTTCGACATCGTGCGCAACCTCCCCGACGCCAAGGTCACGGTGAAGCGCACGGGCAACAACGCCGTGGAGATCACCTCTGGCAGCGTCCACATCAAGCTGCTGGGCATGCCCGCCGAGGAGTACCCGGCCCTCCCGAAGGAGGAGAAGTCGAACCTGGTGAAGGCCGACGGCAAGACCTTGCTCCAGATGATCGAGCGGACCGCCTTCGCCATCTCCACCGACGAGACCCGCTACATCCTCAACGGCCTCTACTTCGAGCCCGGCGATCAGGGGAAGGTCCGCGTGGTCGCGACCGATGGGCACCGGCTGAGCCTGGTCGAGCGCGAGCTGGAGGGCGACTTCAAGCTGAAGAAGGGCGTCATCCTCCCGCGCAAGGGTCTCCTGGAGCTGCGCCGGCTGATCGAAGAGGCACCCGACGCCGAGTGCTTCCTGGGCTTCGGCGACACCACCGCGTCCTTCAAGAAGAGCGGCCTGTCGATGTTCATGCGGCTCATCGACGGCCAGTTCCCCGACTACCAGGAAGTCATCCCCAAGGAGTCGGAGAAGGCGCTCAAGCTGAACCGCACCAGCCTGCTCGCCACGCTCAAGCGCATCAGCCTCCTCTCCGAGGAGAAGTCCCACGCGGTGCGCGTGGAGCTGACCGAGAACCGGCTGCGCATCTCCAGCCAGAACCCGGACCTCGGCGAGGCCCACGAGGACATCGCGGTCGACTACAACGGCAAGAAGGTCGAGGTCGGCTTCAACGCGCGCTACCTCGTCGACGTGCTCAACGTGGTCGCCCAGGACGACGTGCTGTTCGAGCTGGTGGACGAGCAGAGCCCCGGCGTCCTCCGCCTCATCGACGACAAGAGCTACACCGCGGTGATCATGCCGATGCGCATCTGAGCTACTAGGTTTTGAAATCGTCGCGCCGCGCGAAGAAATTATGCGGCGTC
>CAZAIE010000824.1:0-3902 GCA_964485035.1 uncultured Myxococcaceae bacterium
CGCTCGACGTCCAGGTCCTCGAGCTCAGACCAGTCGGCAAGCTGATCGAACCGCTGCTTGGCTTCGGGGGACGGCTGCCTGGTCTCGCTGCGAAGCTGCTCCACGAGCTTGGGCAGGGCGCTGCGAATCTGCGCGAAGAGCTTCTCGGGATCGCCCGCTTCGATGACCTCCGAGGGATTCGGCCCGCCGCGCCAGGTCAGGAGCCGTGCCTTCGCTTCCTCGGGCAGCACCACCTCGCCCTCGTCATCGCCTGCGGGCGCTGCCGGCGTCGGAGCGGGTGGAGCCGGGAGGGCAGGGGAGGCTGGCATGGAAGCGTTTGGGCCTGCCGTTGGCTTCGGGGGCGAGCCGGCGGTCTCGACGTAGCCCTTCCCCGTCTTCTCCTGGATGAGCTTCTCCGCCTCGGCAGCCGCCTTCTCCCCGGTCGGGAAGTCCTTCAGCTTCGTCTGCCCGCTGGTGCCGAGCCTGCCGAACCGGACCGTGAGCGCCGTGCCCTGGACCTCCACCTCCCAGAACTTCGACGACGTGCCTTCCTTGAACTCGAAGCGACGCATTGCTGCTCCTGTGATGGATGCACTAGCCGGGCTGTCTCCCAAGTCCTACCTTGCGCGCCGCATCCGATAGGCCATCCCGCCCGGGACGACGATGACCGTCGTCACGGGAAGTTCGGGTCCGATCGCCCGCAAGCACCCCGCCCCGGGTAGTCCGGGGGCCGGGAGGGATGCCCAGACTGCCGTTCCTTCTCCGACTCCGAGGATTCCCATGAACGACTTCCTTAAGACCGCCTGGACTCTGGTCCGGGACCGCAAGGCCCTGACGGCTCACTACGAGGCCGCGGCCAGGCACGACCCGGAGATGGAACTCCACTGCCAGCGCGCCGAGTTCCTCACGAACTCGAAGAAGGAAGGCGAGTACGTCGAGGGCGCCATCCGGACCGAAGGCAGCGCCGCCTGGGTCGAGCCCCTCCTCGTGAGTGCCTGGCTGGAGCAGGACGCCGACTGGAAAGTGGTGCCGCTCGGAAAGGCTGCGGACGAGGCGCCGAGCTGCAGCAGCGCATCCAGGCGGCGCACGCCGTCGCCACGAAGGACAAGAAGAACCCCTGGCACGCCCACCACATCCAGTTCCAGTCCAACAACGTCGCCGTCCTGCAGCACGGCACGCCGCCGGTCGAGGTGCAGGAAGTCATCGCCACGCTGAAGGCTGTCGCCAGCCGCGAGGAGATGGAGGAGGGCCGGGAGACCCTCGCGAGCCTGGGCAGACTGGGGCTCGCGGCGAAGGCGGCGGCACCTGCGGTTCGGGCTCTGCTCGAGACGGGCCTCGAGCCCTACGCCCTGGAGGCACTTGGGGTTCTTGGAGAAGGGCTTCCGGAGGCCGAGGCCGCGCTCCGCTCGATCCACGGGGAGGAGTCCTCGACCAACATCACCCTCCTGGCCGCGCAGAAGGTGCTTCGTCTGCACGGGAAGACGCACGACCTCGGCCGCGCGCGACGCTGGCTGGACGTGCCGATCCAGCGGTACGGCTTCCCCAAGGTCGAAGACGCGATGACCATCCGACGGCTCGCGGCGGAGGCGCTGCTCGCGCTCGGCGACGACGAGGACAAGGCCCGCGTCAGGAGCCTCATCTCCAGCCCGTACCGGGTGATGCGCGCGGTGGGCCTCTCGGCATTCGGGACTCCGCCCCGGCTCGTGGCGTACGACCCCGTCCGGATCGCGTGGTGCCAGAAGCACCACGGCGTCGAGAGGCTGCTCGCGGCGCTGGCCGAGCCGACCACGGTCTACGCCGAGCAGATCGTCGAGTCCTTCGCGGAGACCAAGGACAAGCGGGTCCTGGAGCGCTTGAAGGACTTCGTGGTCGCCCAGCTCGAGAAGCTGCCGCCCAGCGAGTCGGCCTACCAGAAGCTCGATCCCGACGCGGAGGTCTACTGTTCGCTCGCGGAGAAGTGGAAGCTGGGACCTCGGCTGACCCAGGTGCGCAACGCCTACGTCCGCAAGGAAGTCCTGGGCGAGAACCCCAAGCAGCACTTCGAGCCTCTCCCTCCCGGCGTCCGGGTGACCCGCTTCGACCGTCATCCGATGGTCTTCCAAGGCGCCAAGGCGCTGTACCTGGCTCCCGAGGTCGACCGCGTGCTCGTGGTCGGACGGGAGCTGGCGGTGGTGGAGCCGCACACCGAGACGCGGGTCGTCGAGCTGGGAGACGGCTCGGACGTCCAGGCGGCGGCGTTGAGCGGGGATGGAGCCCGCGTCGCCCTGGCCCGAGGCAGGTCGGTCCAGCTGCGGACCTTGGAGAAGGAGGAGCGGGTGCTGGAGCTGCCCGCGCCCGTGTCCGCGCTCGCCTTCTCCCCAGGAGGCGAGTGGCTCGCTGCGGCGGCCGCGAACCGGCTGCACGTGTTCACGGTGGCAGACGGCGTGGTGGCCGCAGAGCACGAAGCCCCCGGGACGATTCGCGGCGTGGTCTGGCCGGGCGCGAAGAAGGCCCTGCTCCTCGCCGAGGACAAGACGGCGCGCGTGCTGACGACCATCGAGTTGGGGAAGAAGCCCAAGGTCAGCTCCACGCCGCTCGAGCACGGCGACATCCTCGCCCTGTCCGGCAAGACCATCGCCGTGGCGGCGGACCGCACGCTCCACGTCCTCGATGCGAAGCTCGCCCCCAAGACCACCGCTCAGGCGCCGGAGGCCATCGAGGCGCTGGCGGTCGTGAACTCGAAGACGCTGGTGGTCGCGGCCGGGGGCAAGGCACACCGCGTGGTCCTCGGGGCCAAGCAAGCCTGGAGCGATGCCGGAGCGCCGCTGTTCGCCGCGGCCACGGAGAAGCACTACGCCATCAAGGACGCGCGCCTCCACCGGATCCACAGCGACGACGCCACCCCGGCTTCGGGTTTCCACACCAGCCACCCCCAGGCCATCTGCCGGCTGCCCGACGGGCGGATCCTCACTGGCGGATGGGACGGCCGCCTGCTCGCCTGGACCCCTGACGGGGGACGGGGCACGCAGCTCTTCAAGCAGGAGCATCGCATCGACGACATCGGGTGCGACCCCGAGGGCAAGCGCGTCTACTTCAACCACGAGAAGACGGTGCGCTGCCTCGAGCTCGCGACCGGCAAGGTCACCGACCTGATCGGGGCGATGGAAGAGGACATGGGCGGCCAGCAGTCCGACGTGGAGTCGCTCGCCGTGGGACGGGACGGCGTGGCCTGGGGCGACGGCAGCGGCTCGGTGCACCTCCTCGACTTCCAGGGTGTGGAGAAGTGGGTGGCCTCTGTCGGCACCGACGACGTGGAGTCGGTCGCGGTGGACGGGGAGGGGAACGTGTGGGCCGGGACCGAGCGCGGCGAGGTGGGCTGCATTGCGCCCGACGGCAAGCTGCGCTGGAGCCGGAAGGAACACGGAGTGGACCTCATCGCCTGCGACCTGTACGGCAACCCCCACCGCTGCGTCGCGGAGATGACGGCGCGCGGGCCCTGGGTCGCCAGCCTCGCCAGCGACAGCACCGCGCGGGTCTACGCCGCCGCGACGGGGGAGCGGGTGCTGCGCATCCACGAGCGCGTGGGCATCTTCAACGTCGCAGACTTCTCACCGGACGCCACCCAGGTCGCCTTCAGCTGCGGCGGCAACCTCCTGATCCACGACGTCCCCAGCGGGGAGCGGCGCCTGGAACTGTCCATCGGCGCCGTCGGCGCGTACTCGCAGGTGATGGCGGTCTGCTGGCTGGACGCGAAGACGGTGGTCTTGGCCACCGAAGACTGCTCGTTCTACCGGGTCGAGCTGCCGTAGCTCACGGCTCCGCCGCGTCCGCCGGCGCGCAACCAGCTATCCTCGCCGGCCGGACGCAAGCACCAGGAGTCTGCATGTCTTCAGACTCGTGTTTCGCGGTCAGCAGCGTGTGAAGTGTAGACAGCCAGTGCGAGA
>CAZAIE010000825.1:0-3902 GCA_964485035.1 uncultured Myxococcaceae bacterium
AAAGGGAGGTGGTCGGACCGGACGCCCTCCTTCGGCGACCGGTCCTGCGCCCGCAGCGCCGCCGACCAACTTCGTCGACAACGCCTCGAGCCGCGCCGCGAGCTCGCTGATGGAGCTTCCGGGCGCGAGGTGGATGCACTTGAGGAGGGTGACCTCCATCGACAGCCGCGGCTGCGCAGCGCGGCCGACCTCCCAGATGGCGGCCTGGACCAGGTCGAAGAGCCGCGCGAGCTGCGCCGGGTCGGCCTCCTGCGCCAGGGCGAGGACCGCCTTGCGCTCCGACTCCGCGAGCTCCTCGGGGGCCTCGCCGGTGGAGCGGGCGACCAGGAGGTGCCGCAGCTGCAGCGCCAGCTCCTCGGCCAGCCGCTTGAAGTCCGCGCCGCGAGAGTGCAGGTCGTCGATGCGCGAGAGCAGGGGCTTCGCCTGCCGACGCACCAGGGCCTCGCAGAGCTCCTGCACCGCGGTCCGGTCCACCGCGCCCAGCGCCTCGGCCACCGCCTCGTCCGAGGGGTTGTTGCCGCACGCCGAGAGGATCATGTCCAGGAGCGAGAGCGCGTCGCGCATCCCGCCCTCGGACTGGCGGACGACCAGCAGCAGCGCCCGCTCGGAAAGGTGGGCGCCCTCGGCCTCGGCGATCTGCCGGAGGCGGTCGGCCATGCTCTTGGCGCCGATGCGGCGGAAGTTGTGGCGCTGGCACCGCGAGAGGATGGTGTCGGGGAGCTTGTGCGGCTCGGTGGTGGCGAAGATGAACTTCACATGCGGGGGCGGCTCCTCCAGCGTCTTCAGGAGGGCGTTGAACGCCGCCGTGGTCAGCATGTGGACTTCGTCGATGATGTAGATCTTGTGGCGGTCGCGCTGGGGCAGGTAGGTCACCCGCTCGCGGATCTGCCGGACGTCCTCGACGCCGTTGTTGGAGGCCCCGTCGATCTCCGCGACGTCCACGCTGGTCCCCGCGGCGATCTCGGTGCACGCCTTGCACTGGCCGCAGGGCTCGGCGGTGGGGCCCTTCTCGCAGTTCAGGGCGCGGGCGAGCAGGCGGGCGGCGGTGGTCTTGCCCACTCCGCGGGGCCCGCAGAAGAGGAAGGCGTGGGCCACGCGGCCCTGCGCGATGGCGTTGCCCAGGGTGCGGACCACGTGCTCCTGCCCGGTCATGTCCGCGAAGGCCTGCGGACGCCACTTGCGCGCGAGGACGAGGTAGCTCATGGGTCGCGGACCATAGCACGCAGGCCCTGGCTCCAACGGGGATTTCGGGGGTGCGGTGCGGGTTGGTTGACGTGCCTGCGCGGTGGGGCTTGAATGCCGCGTTTTCACCCACTTGGAGGTCGTCGGCATGCTCTTTCGAAGGCTCCTTGCGCCGCTCGCGCTCGCGCTGGGGCTGTGCGGCTGCCCCGACCCCGTGGACCGCGCGGCGAAGAAGCGCATCTTCTCGCCCGAGGACCCGCCCAAGGCCCAGCTCGCCGCGGCCGAGCCCATCGACGTGGACAAGGCTGCCGACGACGCCACCCTCACCTGGCGCGTGCTCACCATGTCCGCGGCCGAGGCCTTCGAGCGCATCGGTCCGTTCCGCTACACGGCGACCGCCTCGTTCGAGTGGAAGTACGGCAAGGAGACGGTGGCCCTCTCCGAGAAGCGCAGCCTGGAGCAGGCCAGCGGCAGCGAGTACGTCCTGCACACCGAGAACAGCCGGGACTTCGCGGTGGACCTCGTCCGCCTCGCCGACGACCGCACCTTCGCGCGGGCGAAGTACCGCAAGTTCCGCGAGCGCCGCCGCGACCGCGGCCAGTCCGACCTCCTGCGCGAGGACGTCTTCGGTGCGCTGCGCTCCGCCCAGACCCTGATGAGCAACCGCCTCGGGCTGGTCCGCGACCGCCAGGAAGAGGCGCACGGGCGCAAGGCCAAGCGGTTCCAGTTCGCGGTGCTGGAGAAGGCGCTGCGGCCGCTGGGCCCCGACTTCTGGAAGCTTCCCCCGCTGCAGTACCCGGCCGGGGGCCCCGATGCGACCACGAAGCGGCGGGCCGACTTCGCGAACCTGCGCACTCCCAAGTCGGTCGAGGGGAGCGTCTGGGTGGACGTGGAGACCGGCGTGCCGCTCAAGGCCGAGCTGACCGCGACCATCGGCGCGCCGGGGGAGGAGAAGGACGAGGCGACGTTGGTGCTGAAGGTCCAGTCGGACCTGGTCCCCGGCGGCGAGAAGATCGTCGTCGCCGCGCCGACCGAGTTCCTCCCCGACCAGGACCGGCCCAACGGCGTCGCCGCCGCTCTCGAGCGCTTCGAGGTCCAGCGGCCCGACGGTGGGGTGCCGGCGCCTGCGAGGCCTGAGCGCGAGGAACCGCCCGAGGAGTGAGCGGGAGGTTTGGGAATAGTTCTTTGATTCCGATGTCTTGCAGAAACGACGGCCTGGAGCCGGTCAAAAACTTGCGGGGTCATCCCTCGCTCGTAGAATCGGCTTCGTAAGGCCATTCCGGCCTTGGCCGTCGTCTGGGACGAACCTGCCGAGTGAGGTTTGCATGCAGCGCAAGGGAAGCAGCCAGGTCCGCGAGGTGGTGGAGGCGCGGGAGGTGGGCGCGGCGCTCGCGAAGACGAAGAAGGTGGCGAGCGAAGACGAGAAGGTCCTGCGCATGCGCCACGGGGTTGGGGTGGCCAAGGACTCCCCGCTCGCCCGCCATGGGGAAGGCGACCAGGACCTGCAGGACGAGCTGTTGCTGATGGAGATGGAGCTGCTCCGGGCCTACCGGGCGCACCAGAAGCAGCAGGCGCAGGCGCAGAAGGTGGCGCCCCGCCAGTCGCGCACCAAGGACAAGATCGTCCGGGCGCTGCGCAAGAAGCACTGAGCCAAAGGCTGGGCCGGAGAGCCGGCCCGCGACTCACTTCGCGGCGACTTCGACGAGCCGCCGCGCCGCGAGGGGCAGGAAGAACTGCTGGCCCTGCTCCTTCGCCAGGTCCTCGACGCCGTCCCTCCCTCCCCGGGAGGCGACGCGCAAGAGCAGTCCGCCGGTCCGCGGGTTGCGCCAGAAGTCCTCGTTCGCCTGCTCGCGCAGCGCGGACTCCAGGGCCGCGCCGAACCCGGCGCCGCGCAGGGCCCACACCACCGACAGCTCCGGCGACACGTCCCAGAGCCAGGGCTCGACCGGCCAGTCCACGCCCATCGCCTTGCGGTGCAGCTCGCGGTACAGGCCGCGCAGCTCCCGCTGCGGCCCCTCCTTCCAGAGCACGAGCTGATACTGCAGCGCCGCGCACTGGCGCCGCAGCGCTCCCAGCCGTTCGATGGCCACCAGCCGCGCCGTCTCCAAAGCGTCCCTGGAGTCGGCGTCGAGGGAGCGGACGAGGAACCCGGCGTCGGCGAGCAAGCGTGCGAAGAGCGCGCCGAAGCCGTGGTTGCAGGCGAGGTCGCCACGCCTGCGATGCTCTGGGGCGAGGTCGGGGTCGGTGCCTGCGTGGTGGTGGGCGCGCCCCATGGCCTCGAACGCTGCAAGGTAGTCCGCGCCCCCGCCGAGGCGTCCGACGTCCACGCCGATCGAGAAGGGGACGGCGAAGGCGTGCACCGCGGCCCCGTTCGCCTTCGATCCCAGCGTCAGCTCGATCCGCTCCGCCTGGCGCTCTCCCAACCCGATGGCTTGCGAAAAGGACTCCAGCGTCGCGCGCAGACGCCGCGTGCGCAGCACGTCGTCACAGGGCTCGAGGCGACCGAAGCGGACGAGGTCGTGAGCCGTGGCGTCGCCGCGCGGACCGACCGAGACCCGCCCGACCAGCCGCCGCAGCCCGAAGCCCACGAGGTCGTGCCAGGCGTCCTCGGTGGACGCGAGCGTCGCGGCGGCCTGCTTCTCGAGTTCTGCCAAATCGACGCCGGTGACGGCGCTGCGCAGGGCAGGGTAGGAGGCGAACCCGAGCCGGCCGGCGAACTC
>CAZAIE010000826.1:0-3900 GCA_964485035.1 uncultured Myxococcaceae bacterium
GGCGCTGGGGCGACCGGCGCTGCGGGAGTCGCGGGCGCTGCGGGAGTCGCGGGCGTTGGCTCTGCGGCGGCAGGCGCCGCGACCGGCCCGGCGGCGACCTCGGAGACCGGGGTCCCGCACTCGTCACAGAACTTTGCGTCGACGTCGAGCGCCGCCTGGCACTTGCTGCACGTCCTTGTTCCAGCCCCCATCGCAGCCTCCTGGAGAGCAAGCGA
This sequence comes from uncultured Myxococcaceae bacterium, assembly GCA_964485035.1. Lineage (GTDB taxonomy): Bacteria > Myxococcota > Myxococcia > Myxococcales > UBA5297 > CAZAIE01. Next base: position 216 of record CAZAIE010000826.1, read on the forward strand.
GCGAGGAAGGTAGCCGATCCGCTGGAAGTTCGGGGCGAGGACGGCGAAACTGCGCGGCCATGAACTACTTCCAAGACAAAGCGGTCTACATCACCGGCGGCTCCAGCGGCATCGGGCTCTCCGCGGCGAAGCAGCTGGCGTCGTACGGCGCCCACGTGGCCATCTCCGCGCGCGGCCAGGAGCGGCTGCAGACGGCGCTGTCCCTGGTGAAGGCAGCAGCCAAGAGCCCCGGTCAGCGCTTCGTGGCCATCTCGGCCGATGTCGCGAACCCAGCGGACTGTGCGCGCGCCGTGAAGGAGACGGTGGACGGCCTCGGTCACTGTGACGTGGTCATCGCCAACGCGGGCATGAGCCACCCCGCCCGCGTCATGGACACCCCGGACGACCTCTGGGAGAAGCTGATGCGGGTCAACTACTTGGGCACCGTGCACACGGTGAAGGCGTTCCTCCCGCACCTGATGGAGCGTCGCAACGGCGCCATCGGCATCGTGTCCTCGCTCCTGGGGTTCATGGGCATCTATGGCTACGCCGGGTACGCGGGCTCGAAGTTCGCGCAGGTGGGCTTCGCCGAGTGCCTGCGCCAGGAGGTGCTGGACCGGAACATCCGCGTGACCGTCCTCTACCCGCCCGACACCGACACGCCGATGTTCCTCGAGGAGAACAAGATCAAGCCGCCGGAGACGGTGGCGGTCTCGGGGACGGTGAAGGTGATGTCGCCGGACGATGTGGCCGACGAGCTCTTGCGCGGCATCGCCGCGGGCAAGCTGCACGTGGTCCCCGGGGCCATGGGCAAGCTCACCCGGCTGGCCAAGCGCATCGCTCCGGGGCTGGTGGACTGGGTCGCCGACGGTTCGCTGAAGAAGCACCAGGGGAAGTAGCGGCCTGGTGGACGTGGACTGGGTGGACTGGGTCGACTGGGTGGACGTTCTTCCTGGTCGATGTCCATTCCTCGACGAGAACCCCAGCAAATCCACAGCGATCGCGAAGGGTTGGAGTTCCAGCCTGCCCGGTCGTTAGACTCCGGTCGCCGTTGCGGAGGGCCGGAATGAGCGACATCCAGCTGCTGGCGGACCTGGCGGTCGCGGTGCGGACTGCCGCCTCGCTCCAGGACATCCGCGCTCTGCTCGTCCAGGCCGTCCGGCAGGCCGTCGGTGAGGGGGTCGTCGGGCTCGCTGCACGCGACCTCCCGGACGGCGCCCTGCCGCTCCTGGGAGCGCTCCATCAGCAGGTCGAGTCGGCCCTCGGGCGCAAGCTCGCGGCTGCGCCCTCCGCTGCCGTGCGCGAGGCGCTCGCCGCTGGAGGCCTCACCGCACTCCCCGACGGCGTGGCCGCGCTGGTCGAGGACCCGGAGGCACAGGCCCTGCTCCGCAGCCGCGGCGTGGACGCGGTGCTGGTGCTCGGCTCCGGCCCGCTGGCCCTCGGCGTGGCTCCGCGGGGCGAGGTGCCAAGGGAGCTGGTCGAGGCGCTCGCAAGGGTGGCGGTGGCTGCCCTCGACGCCTTCGCCGGCGACGAGGTGCTGCGGGAGAGCGAGCAGCGCTTCCGCTTCCTCATGGCCAACACCACCGACAGCCTGGTCATCCTCGACCGGGACGGGAGCCAGCGCTACGTCAGCCCGGCGGCCGAGCGAATCACCGGCTTCCCCGTCTCCGAGCTGCAGGGCCGCTCGCTCCCCGAGATCATCCACGCCGACGACCTGCCCGCGGTCGTCGCGGCCTGGAACGAGGTGCTCGCGCACCCCGAGAAGCCCTGCCGGGTCCAGTACCGGCATCGCCACAAGACCCGGGAGTGGGTCTACTCCGAGGCGAGCGCCCAGGCGTTCTTCGACGAGCCCACCATCCGCGGCGTGGTGGCCACGGTGCGCGATGTCACCGAGCGCATCCGGGTGGAGGAGGAGCTGCGCCAGAGCGAGAGCCGCTTCCGCGCCCTCGCCGAGCACCTTCCCGGGGTGGTCTACCTCTGCCGCAACGACGCCCACTACTCGGTGCTCTACGTCAGCCCGGAGATCGAACGGCTCACTGGCTTTCCGCTGGCGGACTTCCTCGAGGGCCGCACGGGGCTGTTCGACATCATCCACCCCGATGAGGCGCCGGGCGTGGTCTCTGCGGTGGAGAAGGCCCTGGCCCAGGAGCGCGCCTACAACTTGAGCTACCGGGTCAGGCGCCGCGACGGCACCTGGCGGTGGGTCGAGGAGCGTGGGGTGGGGGTCCAGGGGCGCGAGGGTGCGCTGCTCCAGGGCTTCATGGCCGACATCACCGAGCGCAAGGAGGCCGAGGCCGAGCGCGAGCGGCTCACGGCGCAGCTCAACCAGGCGCAGAAGATGGAGTCCATCGGCCGGCTCGCCGGCGGCGTGGCCCACGACTTCAACAACATGCTCGGCGCCATCCTGGGCAACACCGAGCTGGCGATGGAGCAGGTGCCCCCCACCAGCGGCGTCGCCGCCGACCTCCAGGAGATCCGCAAGGCCGCGGAGCGCTCCGCCGACCTCACCCGGCAGCTGCTGGCCTTCGCCCGCAAGCAGACCATCTCCCCCAAGGTCTTCGACCTGAACGAGGCGGTGGGCGGCTCGCTGCGGATGCTGCGCCGCCTCATCGGCGAGGACGTGGACCTGCGCTTCCAGGCGGGCGAGGGCGTGGGCCAGGTGCGCATGGACCCGACGCAGCTCGACCAGATCCTCGCGAACCTCTGCGTCAACGCCCGCGACGCCATCGTGGACACCGGGCGCATCACCATCGAGACCTGCCTCGTGCACCTCGATGACGAGCAGAGCGCGGGCCTCCCCGGCTCGCTGCCCGGCGACTACGTGCGGCTCACCGTCGGCGACGACGGCACCGGCATGGACGAGGAGACCAAGCGGCACCTCTTCGAGCCCTTCTTCACCACCAAGGCGCTGGGGCAGGGCACCGGGCTCGGGCTGGCGATGGTGTTCGGCATCGTCAGCCAGAACGAGGGCTTCATCACCGTGGAGAGCGAGCTCGGTCGCGGGACCTCCCTGCGCATCCACCTGCCGCGGGCGACGCGCGCCATGTCTGGGGCGTCGGCGGGAGAGTCGGCCAGTCAGGTCGGCCACGAGACCATCCTGCTGGTCGAGGACGAGCCGGCGATCCTCCAGGTCGGCCGCCGCATGCTGGAGCGGCTGGGCTACACGGTGATCCCCGCGGCCAGCCCCAGCGAGGCGCTGCGCCTCGCCCAGCAGCACGCCGGCGAGCTGCACCTGCTCATGACCGACGTGGTCATGCCCGACATGAACGGGCGCGACCTGGCGAAGCTCCTGCTCTCGCTCTACCCGGGGCTCAAGCGGCTGTTCATGTCCGGCTACACCGCGGACGTCATCGCCCACCACGGGGTGCTCGACCAAGGCGTCCACTTCATCCAGAAGCCGTTCTCCATGAAGGACCTGGGCGAGCGCGTGCGCAAGGCGCTGGAGGCGTAGGGACGGCCCCAGACTCCAGGCTTCAGGCTTCAGGTCTGGCTTCGACCCCACGCCCGGGTGCCGCTTCCCGACTGGTCCCCGACCCGGGGCCTGCGGCCTGCGCCGACGCGGCCCGCGAGGCGTCGAGCTCCGCCTGGATGCGCGACATCACCACGACGCACGCGACCGCAGCACCAGCGAGCGCCACCGAGGAGGCGCCGTCCAGGGTCTGGCTTCGGCCCCGGGAGAGCAGGTTTCCGATGATCCACAGGGCCC
>CAZAIE010000827.1:0-3899 GCA_964485035.1 uncultured Myxococcaceae bacterium
GGGCCGCGTCGCCGGCAGGCTGCGCGGGCTGCGCGGACCGGGCCTTGGCGCCGAGGTCGATGAACTTGACGCCGTGCGAGGCCAGCACCCGGATGATGGCCGGGACCAGGATCAGCGAGCCCGCGGCGGTCACCACCATGCAGAAGGAGACCAGCCCGCCGAACTGGATGAGGGGCACGAACTCCGAGAGCATCAGCACCACGAAGCCCGCGACGATGATCACCATGTTGTAGAGGATGGCCCGGCCCTTGTGGACGATGCTGTGCTCCAGGGCGGCGACGATGTCGGCGCTGTGCCGCAGTTGGTTGCGGTACCAGGTGACGAAGTGGATGGAGTAGTCCACGCCGATGCCGATGGCGATGGACGACACGATGGCGGTCCCGATGTTCAGCGGGATGCCCAGGAAGCCCAGCGCCCCGAAGTTCATGAGCACCGCGACACCGATGGGCGCGATGGCCACCACGCTCATCCGCACGTTGCGCAGGACGAACACCAGCAGGAAGAAGACGATGACCACGCAGATGATGACGCTGTGGATCATTCCCTTCACCAGCAGGTCGTTGGTCACGCCGTAGAGGTGCGCCGTGCCGCCCACCTGCACCTGCAGGTGGTTGCGCTCCAGGAAGTCCTTGGGGAAGTAGCTCGCGGCGTACGCGCGCACCTCCTCGGTCTCGGCGGTGGAGGCGCGCTTCATGAAGACCGACATCCGCAGCTTGTCGTGGTCCGCGGTCATCACGTTCTTCACGTCGCCCGAGAAGATCATCAGGTACTGGCTGATCAGCTCCTTGCTCTCGGGGATGACGTAGGACTTCGGGTCGCCGTTCCCGCCGATCTCCTGGTTGATCTTCTTGATCACCGGGTTGAAGGACATGACCTTGCCCACCTGCGGGAAGCGCTGGCGCAGGTCGTGCTCGAACTTCTCCATCTGCCCCAGCACCTCCGGGGTCACGATGTCCATCGGCGCGTCGGCGCGCTTCTCCCCGCGCGCGAACGGGTCGCTGAGGTCGGAGTCGAGGACCACGTTCAGCACGGTGGTGCCGGCGAGCTTCTCGTTGAGGAACCCGTCCGCCATCCGCAGCACGTGGTTCGGCTTGAAGAAGGCGATGGCGTTCATCTCCGTCTTCACGAAGAGGGAGCCGACGCCGAAGGCGATGGACAGGAGCACCGCGCCCACCACCACCGCCACCGAGTGCTTCTGGTTGAGCCGCACCAGCCCGTGTAGCAGCGCGGCGATGGGGCCCTTGTTCTCGTCCTCGTGGTACGGCCGTTTGGGCTTGCGCGAGGTGAGGATCAGCGAGGGCAGCACCCACAGCGCGCCCACCACGCCCACCATGTCGCCGACGGCCACGAAGATGCCGAAGTTCTTGATGGGGACGAACTCCTCCACCGCCAGCGCCCCGAAGCCGACCATCACCGTGACGCCGGAGAGCAGGACCGCCAGGCCCACGCTCTTCATGTTGTGTTCGAGGATGACCCGCTTGTCGGTCGCCGGGTCCACCAGGTAGTGGTTCATCTGGTGGATGCCGTAGGCCGAGACGATGGCCACGAGCAGCACCGGGATCGTCGTTCCCACGATGGAGATGGGGATGCCCAGGTAGGACATCAGGCCCATCGCCACCACCACCGACATGAGGATGATGGCCCCCGGGTAGACCACGCCCTCGACGCAGCGGAAGAACAGGAACAGCACCAGGATCACCAGCAGCACCACCAGCGGCAGCAGCAGCTTGATGTCGTCGAAGATGGCGCGGCCGAGCATCGCCTGGATCACCGGCTCACCGTCGAGCACGGTGGCGAAGGCGGGGTCGGCGTTCGCCTTCAGTAGATCCTCGATCGCCTGCTCGGCGCGGTCCTTGAATGCGCCCTCCTTGGGCTCCAGCGTGACCACGATGAGCGAGAGGGTCCCGTCCTCGGCGACGATGGCCCCGCGGTAGATCTCCCAGCTCTCCACCCGTTTCTTCAGCCCGGCGACGGCCTCGGCAGTGAGCTCCCCGTCGTCCATGAGCTTCTTCACCACCAGCGAGTCGTCCTCGTTGGCGATGTAGTCCGCGTTGAGCAGGCTCTGGGTCTTGGTGATGGGGTTCAGATAGGCGTCGAAGAGGGCCTTGGGGGCCACGCCCTGCGCGGACTTCGCGACCTTCTGGGCGAGGGCGTCGTCCCAGCCGAAGGTGGACTTCAGGTTCTCCGCCGAGCGCAGGAGCGGGACCATCGTCTCCTCGTAGTTGCCGGCGTTGATGCCCACCCCGCGCAGCGCCTCGAGGGCCTTCTTGCCCTCTTCCGGCGTGAGCCTGAGGACCTTTGCGAGCGCCTCCGCCGGCAGGGTGTTGTTCAGCCCCTCGATGGCGTCCTGGAGGCGGCGCACGTGGCGCAGGTGCTCGACGGTGTAGACGCTGTCCGCCTTGACCCCGACGTAGATGAGGTCCGACGAGCCGAAGCGGTCGTCGCTCTCGTAGTAGTGGTCCACCCGCCGGTCGCGGTTGTTCTCGGGGAGCATCGATCGGACGTCGGTGTCGAACTGGAGCTTGGGGATGGCGTAGCCGAAGACGGCGGTGAGGCCGACGGCCAGGGCCACGAAGACCCAGGGCGCGCGCAGGAGCTTGGCGCTCCGTTCGAGGAGATTGCCAGACATGGGAGTCCTTTGAGGGAGGCGGTGACGGAGGGGAGAGGCGAGGCGCTACTTCTTCACCTCGAGGTCCCACTGGTAGCTGAGCTTCAGGTAGACGTTGTTGGACCGGGTGTACTCGCCGATGCGGTCGAGGTGGTCGAGCGCGAGGCCGTCCTCACCCTTGTGGCCGACCCAGGACCAGGCGAGCTCGGCGCCCACCTTGATGTGGAACGAGTCCACCGGCATGAAGTCGACCTCGGGATTGAGGGCGAGGCTCCCGTAGTGCGTGAGCGTCGAGTCGTCGTAGCCGACCGGCACGAGGTAGATGACGCGCAGCTCGGGTTCGAGCATGCCGTCCAGGAGCTCCACCTTCAGGTCCAGGCTCGCGCCCTGCCAGAGCCGCGCGGTCTGGAAGCCGAGCGAGCCCGCGAGGGTGCGCCGGTAGTAGGCCTCGCCGTAGCCGGGGTCGGCCAGCTGCGTGCGGTCGAAGGGGTCGCTGTCGAAGTCGGGGACCACCGAGCCGATGTACTGCAGGTTGAGGTAGGCCTTGTCGGCGGGGCCGAAGCTGGTGTCGAGGCCGGCGACGTAGTCGATCCACCAGTGGCGCTGGGTGGTGGTGGCGTCCGAGTGCTCGGTGAAGTTCGCGGCGCCCTCGGCCCACACGCCGAACGAGCCCACGGTGGTCTTCAGGTCGGCGCCGACGCGGTGGAGCCGGGGGCGCTCGAGGCTGACGGTGGCGGCGGGGACGGGGAAGAGCCCGCCCTCGACCGAGGCCACGTAGTACTGGTCGAAGTCGTAGAGGTAGCTCACCGAGGCGTCCACCTGGCCGCGGTACTGCACGCGGCCGCCGGCGACGAAGCTGCGCGGGCCGAGGTCGAGGTCGTGGTAGGCCACCGGGGCGCCCGGGCCGAGCTGTGCCTGGGTCATGGCTGCGAAGTCGGCGGGGTAGCGGTACTGCTGGTCCACCGGGACGTAGACCGCCTCGAGCGAGAGCGAGTCCACCGGGTACCAGGTGGCGGCCAGCGCGAGGATGGGGATCTTCGGGGCGTTCATCACCCCCAGGGTGTAGTCGCGGGGGTTCAGGTTGTCGGTGGGGTTCACCTGGTCGGCGGCGCCCCAGGCGAAGGTCTGCAGGCCGGCGGTGAGCCGGAAGGCGCCGTTCGCGGGGCTCCAGCGCAGGTAGTTCTCCAGCGGGCGCAGGCGGGGCTGCACGTTGTCGGTGGTCGAGCCCACACGGTCGAGGAGCAGGTAGAGCTGCCAGTCGGTGACCAGCTTGACCGAGTCGAAGCGGGCC